>NZ_JBXWRZ010000021.1:0-50600 GCF_059613165.1 Ruegeria sp. BHSB172 | reverse complement strand
ATCTCGGTCTCGGCCTGCCGGATCTGGTCGATCAGTTCGCCCAGCCGGGCGTCGTGGTCGGGCGCGGGAGGACATGTTTCGGAGAGCGCCGGGATCCCGACGCCCGTGCTCAGCACTGCGGAAAGGACAAGGTTTCTCATATACCAATGGTGGCGCACCACCAGATTTCGTCAACCCACACCATCGATGGCATCGGCCAGCCCGGTCTCTTTCACCGCCTCCATCGCCACGAAGGTCGAGGTGCTGGCCACATGCGGCATCGAGGAGATCTTTTCGGCCAGAACCGCGCGATATTCCGTCATAGACCCGGTCCGCACCTTCAGCAGATAGTCGAAATTCGACGCGATCATGTGCGCCTGTTCGATCTCGGGCACTTTGCGCACGGCCGCGTTGAACTCGGCCAGCGCCTTTTCCCGCGTGTCGGTCAGGCGCACCTCGACAAAGGCCACATGGTCCAGGCCCAGGCGGATCGGGTCCAGCATCGCACGGTAGCCGGTGATGATCCCCTCGGACTCGAGTCGTTTCAGCCGCGCCTGTGTCGGCGATTTCGACAGCCCGATCCGACGGGCCAGATCCGCGACCGAGATCCGCCCGTCCTCGGCCACGATGGACAGAATCGCGCGGTCGAACCGGTCCAAACCCGGAAAGTCTTTTCGCATGGCATTTGATCCTAAATTCAGGACATCGGGTGCCCGATATTTCATTTTCGGTCCGTTGTCCCGCAAAATCGCAAGTATACTGCGTGAAAGACCGGAGGACACATGACTCACAGCCTGCGCCACACCATCGATTCCATGACCTACGCGGACCAGACCGCGTTGCTGAAATCCCTGACCGATCAGGCCGCCCTGACCCAAGCGGACCGCACCGCCATCTGCGAGGCGGCTGCGCAACTGGTGCGCGACATCCGCTCCAGCACCGCGCCGGGGCTGATGGAGGTATTCCTCGCCGAATACGGCCTTTCGACCGAAGAAGGCGTGGCGCTGATGTGCCTGGCCGAGGCGCTGTTGCGCGTGCCCGATGCCGACACGATCGACGCGCTGATCGAGGACAAAATCGCGCCCTCGGACTGGGGCAAGCATCTGGGTCACTCGTCATCGTCGCTGGTCAACGCCTCGACCTGGGCGCTGATGCTGACGGGCAAGGTGCTGGACGAGGGCAAGGCCACGCCGGTCAGCGCCCTGCGCGGCGCCATCAAGCGGCTGGGCGAGCCGGTCATCCGCACCGCCGTCGGGCGCGCGATGAAGGAAATGGGCCGTCAGTTCGTTCTGGGCGAAACCATCCAGTCTGCCATGAAACGTGCCGCCGGGATGGAGGCCAAGGGCTACACCTATTCCTACGACATGCTGGGCGAGGCCGCCCGCACCGAGGCGGACGCGGCGCGCTATCACCTCGCCTATTCCCGCGCCATCGCCGCGATTGCCGAGGCCTGCACCCATGACGACATCCGCGCCAACCCCGGCATCTCGGTCAAGCTGTCGGCCCTGCATCCCCGCTACGAAGTAGCCCAGGAAGAGCGCGTGATGCACGAATTGGTGCCGCGCCTGCGGGCCCTTGCCCTGCTGGCCAAGGCCGCCGGCATGGGCCTGAACGTGGACGCCGAAGAGGCCGACCGCCTGTCGCTGTCGTTGCAGGTGATCGAGGCGGTGATGTCCGAACCGGCGCTTGCCGGCTGGGACGGGTTCGGCATCGTGGTGCAGGCCTATGGCCCGCGCGCGGGGCTGGTGCTGGACACGCTCTATGACATGGCCGAGCGCCACGACCGCAAGCTGATGGTGCGCCTCGTCAAGGGTGCCTACTGGGACACCGAGATCAAGCGCGCGCAGGTCGCGGGCGTCGATGGCTTCCCGGTTTTCACCCAAAAGGCGGCGACCGACATCTCCTACATCGCCAATGCCCGCAAGCTGCTGGGCATGACCGACCGGATCTATCCGCAATTTGCCACCCACAACGCCCACACGGTCAGCGCGATCCTGCACATGGCTGACGACCAGCCCTTCGAGTTCCAGCGCCTGCACGGCATGGGCGAAACCCTCCACCGGCTGGTGATGGAGCGCCAGAACACCCGCTGCCGGATCTACGCCCCGGTCGGGGCGCATCGCGACCTGTTGGCCTACCTGGTGCGGCGCCTGCTGGAAAACGGCGCCAACAGTTCCTTCGTCAACCAGATCGTTGACGAGCACGTCCCGCCCGAAGAGGTCGCCGCCGACCCGTTCGAGGCGGTTCAAGAGCCCGCGAAACACCTGCCCACCGGCCCCGAACTGTTCCTGCCCGAGCGCCCGAATTCGCGCGGTTTTGACCTGACCCACACGCCGACGCTGGGTGCGATCGACGCCGCGCGCCACGCCTTCCGCGCCCACCACTGGTATGCCCGCCCGCTGCTGGCCGGCGAGGCATCGCCCGAGGCCGACGAGGTGGTCACCAACCCGGCCCACCCGCAGGACCGCCCCGGCACCGTCGCCCCGACCAGCGCCTCGGATGTCGAGCTTGCGCTGGCCGCAGCTGCTCCGTGGCAGCCCCCAGCGGCCGAGCGCAGCCGCATCCTCAACGCCGCAGCAGACCTCTACGAGGAGCACTATGGCGAGATCTTCGCCCTTCTGGCGCGCGAGGCCGGCAAATCGCTGCCCGACGCGGTGGCCGAACTGCGCGAGGCGGTGGACTTCCTGCGTTACTACGCCGCCAACATCCCCGAGGGCGAGCCTGCGGGCACCTTCACCTGCATCAGCCCGTGGAACTTCCCGCTGGCTATCTTCACCGGCCAGATCGCGGCGGCACTCGCCACCGGCAACGCCGTGCTGGCCAAGCCCGCGCCGCAGACCCCGCTGATCGCCCACCGGGCCGTGCAGCTGCTGCATCAGGCCGGCGTGCCGCGCGATGCCCTGCAACTGCTGCCGGGCGGGCCGTCGGTGGGCGCCGCGCTGACATCCGACCCGCGCGTCTCGGGCGTGGCCTTCACCGGCTCGACCGCGACGGCCCTGAAAATCCGCGCAGCCATGGCGCAGAACCTCAAACCCGGCACGCCGCTGATCGCGGAAACCGGCGGGCTGAACGCGATGATCGTGGACAGCACCGCCCTGCCCGAGCAGGCCGTGCAGTCGATCATCGAAAGCGCCTTTCAGTCGGCGGGCCAGCGCTGTTCCGCCCTGCGCTGCCTGTATCTGCAGGAGGACATCGCCGATGACGTGCTGACCATGCTCAAGGGCGCGATGGACGCCCTGTCGGTGGGCGATCCGTGGCTGCTCTCGACCGATTGCGGCCCGGTGATCGACGAGCAGGCCCGTCAGGGCATCGCCGACCACGTCGCCAAGGCCCGCGCCGAGGGTCGTGTGTTGAAAGAACTGGCGCTGCCGCCCGAGGGGATCTTCGTGGCGCCCACGCTGATAGAGGTCCCCGGCATCAATGCGCTGGAACGCGAGATCTTCGGCCCCGTGCTGCATGTCGCCCGCTTCAAGTCGCACGAGATCGACCTGGTGATTGCCGACATCAATGCCACCGGCTACGGCCTGACCTTCGGCCTGCACACCCGCATCGACGACCGCGTGCAGCACGTCACCGAGGCGATCCACGCGGGCAACATCTATGTCAACCGCAACCAGATCGGCGCGATCGTCGGCTCGCAGCCCTTCGGCGGCGAAGGCCTGTCCGGCACCGGCCCCAAGGCGGGTGGCCCGAACTATCTGGCCCGTTTCTGCGCCCCGGACCGACAGGTCGTGGACGCGGAATGGTCCGCCGCGGCCGACCTGCCCGCACCGATCGGGCAGCCTGCCGCGCCGACGACCCGCTCGATGCCCGGACCGACCGGTGAATCGAACCGGCTGACCGAGTTTCCCCGCGCGCCGTTCTTGTGCCTAGGCCCCGGCCCCGAGGCGGCCAAGGCGCAGGCGGAGGCCATACTCGGGCTGGGCGGCACGGCAATCCGGGCCGAGGGGGCGCTGGCCCTACACCGGCTGGAAGACCTGCAGGGAATTGCAGGCGTTCTGTGGTGGGGCGACGCGGACACCGCGCGCCAGATCGAACTGCATCTGTCGCGCAGAACCGGGCCCATCCTGCCGCTGATCCCCGGCTTGCCCGACCGGTCGCGGGTGATGGCCGAGCGCCATCTCTGCGTCGATACCACGGCCGCCGGAGGAAACGCCGCACTTCTGGGCGGTGCGGCATAAGCTGACTTGACGCTGGGCCAGGAAAAGCCCAGCGTCCCCCCATGTTCCCAATTCGAGACCACAACCCCTCGGGGCGCACGCCCTATGTCGTCTATGCGCTGATCGCGGCGAATGTTTTGATTTTCCTCAGCTATGTCGGAATCATGGACGACGCCCGGCTGATCAATCGGTTCTATTTCGACTATGCGATCATCCCCGCCCGCATCAGCGACGGCGTGGCGCTCGAGACGTTGGTGACGTCGATGTTCCTGCATGGCGGCTGGATGCATCTGATCGGCAACATGCTGTTCCTTTGGATCTTCGGCGACAACCTGGAAGACGAGATGGGCCACCTGCCCTTCCTGCTGTTCTACATGGTCGCCGGTATCGGCGCAGGGCTGATCCACATCATCACGGCACCGGGGTCGCTGGTTCCGACCATAGGCGCCTCGGGCGCCATTGCCGGGGTCATGGGAGGCTACCTTCTGATGTTCCCAAGGGCACGCGTAGATATCCTGCTGATTCTGGTCGTCTATGTGCGGGTCTTCACCATCCCGGCCTTCGTGATGCTGGGCGTCTGGCTGGGAATGCAGTTCCTTGGCAGCGTGTCCAGCAACCCTGACGCCGGCGGTGTAGCCTATTGGGCGCATACGGGCGGCTTCGTGATCGGTTTGATTTTGTGCATCCCGCTGTGGCTGAAACGCGGCGGGCCAGCTTATTGGAGCCGTACCCACGGTCACCCGCCGCATCCCGAACACCGCTACAAGCTCAGCCAGTCCCGTATACCAAGAGTGCCACGCCGATGACCCGGATGACCGCCACCTGCCATTGCGGCACCGTGAAGATTGAGGCCGAGTTCCCCGGCGGCCTGTCCACGGCCGCCCGATGCGACTGTTCCTTTTGCATCCGCCGTGGGGCCGCCGCCGTGACCGCCATCACCGACAGCCTGCGCATCCTGCAGGGCGCAGACAATCTGAGCCTCTACACATGGGGCACGCACACGGCCAAACACTATTTCTGCAAGACCTGCGGGATATATGTCTATCACCAGAGGCGATCAGACCCCGCGGAATGCGGGGTCAACCTGGGGTGCATCGAAGGTGGCAACCCGCGCACGCATGGCCCGATTCCGTGGAATGACGGGGTCAACCACCCCTCGGACCGAACCGATTGAGCGGAAGGCTCAGCCCCGGATCACCTTGGCGAACTGGTCGAAGATCGGCTCGTTGGCACAGATCACTTCACCATCCTCCAGAATGCTGCCCTCGGGGTTCAGCGGCTGCACAAGACCACCGGCCTCTTTCACGATGATGATGCCCGCGGCCATGTCCCAGGCATTCAGCCGACGTTCCCAGAACCCCTCGTAGCGACCGGCAGCCACATAGGCCATGTCCAGCGCCGCGGCGCCCCAACGGCGCACGCCCGCGCAGACCGGCATCAGCCGGGCCAGGTCCTGCAGCGTGGCCGGCAGATCGGACCGCCCGCCAAACGGCAGACCGGTCGAAAAGATCGACTCGATCATGCGATGCCGGCCCGACACGCGGATACGCATGTCGTTCATCCAGGCGCCTTCGCCCTTTTCGGCAAAGAACATCTCGTCCTTGGCGGGGTCATAGATCACGCCGGCGACGATCTTGCCCTTGTGTTCCAGCGCGATCGAAATGGCCCAGTGCGGCAGGCCGTGCAGGAAGTTAGTGGTGCCATCCAGCGGATCGACGATCCAGCGCCGGGTCGGGTCTTCGCCCTCGATCTCGCCGCCCTCTTCGGCCAGCCAGCCATAAGTGGGGCGCGCACCCAGCAGTTCCTCTTTCAGGATCTTCTCGGCGGCAATGTCGGCCTTCGAGACGAAATCGCCCGCGCCCTTCATCGACACCTGCAGGTTCTCGACTTCGCGAAAGTCCTTTACCAGCGATCGGCCCGCCTTGCGTGCGGCCTTGATCATGATGTTGAGATTTGCACTGCCAACCATTGTTCCGAGGCTCCTGTCCGGTCAAACCGCGCGTATACTGGCGCAACGCCCCCTTGCCAAGAGGAATGATGCGCATGGCAGCCCACCGTCTCGCGCGGGGCCACGGCCCTATTGCGCCTGCAACTTGCGCGCCTCCTGGCTGGCCAGCTTGACCAACTCCTGCACAAAAGGCTTTTCCATGTCCTCGGCGCGAACAGCAGCGTAGAGGCGCCGCGTGATGCCATCCTTTGTCAGCGGGCGGGTCACATAGTCCGAGTTGTACTTGACCTCGCGCACGACCCAGTCGGGCAGGACCGAAATCCCGCGGTTCGATGCGACCAACAATAGGATCACTGCCGTCAGCTCGACCTGCCGGATCGCTGCCGGCTCGACCCGCGCGGGGATCAACAGCTGGCTGAACACGTCCAGCCGGGTCCGTTCGACCGGATAGGTGATCAGGGTCTGGCCGCGGAAATCCTCGGCCTCGATATACGGTTTTTCTGCCAGCGGATGGGTCGAGGCCGCAACGAAAACGGGGTTGTAGTCGAACAGCTCGATGAACTCGACGCCCGGCAGGTCTTCGGGGTCCGAGGAGACGACCAGATCGACCTCCTCCTTCTGCAGCGCGGGCAGCGCGTCAAAGGCCAGACCCGGCCGGATATCGACATCGACATCCGGCCACGACTTGCGGAAGGCCTCGAGCACCGGGAACAGCCACTCGAAACAGGCGTGGCATTCGATCGCGATGTGCATCCGCCCCGTACGCCCGTCGCGCAGCGAGGAAAACTCCTCCTGCATGGCCTCGACCTGCGGCAGGATCTGCTCGGCCAGACGCAGCAGGCGCAGCCCCGCCGCCGACAGTTTCATCGGCTTCGACCGGCGCAGGAAAAGCTCGACCCCGGCCTGATCCTCGAGCCCCTTGATCTGATGGCTCAGCGCCGATTGCGTGATGTTCAGCTGATCGGCCGCGCGCGCCAGCCCACCGCAGTCATGGATGGCCTTGATCGTGCGCAGGTGCCGGAACTCGATATGCATTTGCAGTCTAACTCATGTTGTTCTTGAGGAATATGAGTTTGTCTCACAACCCGCATCATGGCACAAGAGCCTGGTCACAAACAGCGAGACACCGATGACCAAGCCCGAGATCTCCTTTGAATTCTTCCCGCCGCAAACGCTCGAAGCGTCGTTTAGGCTGTGGGATACGGTTCAGACCCTGGCACCGCTGGGGCCGCGATTCGTTTCGGTCACCTATGGCGCGGGCGGCACCACGCGCGAGCTGACGCGTGACGCCGTGGCCACGCTGCACAAATCGTCGGGGTTGCCGGTGGCCGCGCATCTAACCTGCGTCGATGCTTCGCGCTCTGAAACCCTGGCCATCGCCCAGGAATTCGCCGCCGCCGGCGTCACCGACATCGTTGCCCTGCGCGGCGACCCACCCAAGGGGCAGGACCGTTTCACTCCGCATCCCGACGGTTTCGCGACCTCGGTCGAACTGATCGCGGCGCTGGCCGAAACCGGCAAGTTCAAGATCCGGGTCGGCGCCTATCCCGACATCCACCCCGAGGCATCCGATGCACAGGCCGATATCGACTGGCTCAAGGCCAAGCTGGATGCTGGCGCCGATGAGGCGCTGACTCAGTTCTTCTTCGAAGCCGAGACCTTCTTCCGCTTTCGCGATGCCTGCGCAAAGGCGGGGATCGACAAGCCGATCGTGCCGGGCATTCTGCCGATCGAGAACTGGACGGGCGCCCGCAAATTCGCGAAACGCTGCGGTGCCCGGGTTCCCGGATGGGTCGAGGATGCCTTTGAGAAGGCCATCCGCGACGACCGGCACGACCTGCTGGCCACCGCGCTGTGCACCGAACTGTGCTCGGACCTGATTGAGGGCGGCGTGGACAAGCTGCATTTCTACACGCTCAACCGCCCCGAGCTGACGCGCGACGTGTGTTTCGCCCTGGGGATAACGCCCAAGGTCGACCTGCAACACGTCGCCTGACCTCTCTTGCCGCAATCCCCTGTGCTGGGGCCGCCCCGGGCGGCCCCCTTTTTTTTCGTCCGGCGGCTGCGCAAACCAGCCATGAATACAATCGCCGCGCAAACCTCGAACTGTTGTCCAGAAGCGCCCAATCAGTTGATTTATTTGACACAAACACCGGTTGTCCCGGAAAATAAGGGAACGTGTTTTAAAGAGTGATTTTGGTATGGAGCCAGTCGACAAAATTCAGGCTCGGGTTGATGCATTGCGGGCGCTTGGCCTGGATCAGACCGCGACGGCATCTGACATTCGCAACGCGTGGCGCGACATCGCCTTTCGCGCGCATCCCGACCGCACCGGCGGGGATTCCGTGCAGTTCGCCGAGGCCAAATCGGCCTTTGACCTCCTCAGAAGCGAAGGGCTGGCCACTAAGGCCGCCGGCCCGGCACGTCCACGCCGCCCCAAGCTCAGGGCGCGTCTGATCGAATTGGCCGAAGATGCGCTCGAGTCATGTCGGTCTCTTCTTGGGGCCGGCGGCGCCTTGCCGCATGACGATCACCGCGCGCCCTGCCGAAATTCAGAACAGGCCAACGCAGACCACATTCCCTCGGCCGTGGGGTGCCGGGGGCGCGATCTGACGTTCTTCGTGGCCACGCCGGTTTGCGAGGGTAAGAACCGGGTCGCCCTGCCGACCTCGATCCTGACCAGCGGCCGCAAGTTCGAGGCCGAGATCCTGTCTTTTCAGGCCACGTCATCCGGCGCGGGAGAGGTCTTGGTTCCCGACACGATCCGCGAACGCAAGTTCCCCGGGGCGAAAAGCGTGCGGATCCGGTTTGAGGCCGACCCGCACATGAACGAAGCGTTCTGAAAACGCGAAAAGGCCCGGCAAGTCCCGCCGGGCCCGCGATCATCGAAACAAAGGATCAGTTCTGGATCGGTCCGGCCGAGGTGAATTTGGGGATGACGCTGGTCGAGGCGTCCGACGGCTCGATCTCGGGCCAGTTGCCTTCGGCTAGGTTGATGTTGCCCGACACGTCCTCCTCCCAGAAACCGACCACGACATCGGTGATGTTCAAATACAGCTTGTCATCCACGATGCGCCACAGGTTGGGGTTGCCCGGCACCTTGCCCCCCTTGGACACGCCATAGGCGCAATGCCCGTCATATTGCGGGGCGTAATAGGCGGGATTTTCAAGAAACTTCGCCCGGTTCTCCTCGGACGCGAAAGCCCAGGTGGCCCCGTTGTATTCGGCCGTGATGTCGGCGCGGCCACGCACGGCTTCGGGTTGGGATTGCCCGACGGGCACCTGTTCGAGGTCGCGATAGGCGACAACGTCGTAGCCGGATGCGGCATAGCCAGTCCCGTCAACATATTGAGGCCCGGCAAGGGCCGGAACGCCCAGCATCATGGCGGCGACAAAAGTCAGTGCAAAACGGTTCATGTACGTGATCCTTGTTCTGGAGGCGGTGTCCGCGTGATCTTCGCTGCCGAGAATATTGGAATCCCCCCGATCGCACAGCCCAGCTAACGCTGCTGTGACCGGCCACGAGAAAACGTGAGCGAATTGCGGAGGATTGTTTCACGAAACGCGCAACGTCGGGGGTTGGCCTCGGGGCGTGACGATACTACCTCTGGGACGACCCGGCGCGCCCGGCTTAGGCATGAAAGGCAGAAGATGAGCAACGCATCCACCTATACCCCCCCGAAAGTCTGGACCTGGGACAGCGAAAGCGGCGGACGTTTTGCCAGCATCAACCGCCCCATCGCGGGCGCCACCCATGACAAGGATCTGCCCGTGGGCAAGCATCCGCTGCAACTGTATTCGCTGGCCACGCCGAACGGGGTCAAGGTCACCGTGATGCTGGAAGAACTGCTGGCCCTGGGCCATGACGGCGCCGAATACGATGCCTGGCTGATCAATATCGGCGAGGGTGACCAGTTCGGCTCGGGCTTTGTCGAGATCAATCCCAACTCGAAAATCCCCGCCCTGCTGGACCGGTCTGGCGACAAACCGGTGCGCGTGTTCGAAAGTGGGTCGATCCTGTTCCATCTGGCCGAGAAATTCGGTGCGTTTCTGCCGCAATCCGGCCCGGACCGCACCGAAGTGATGAACTGGCTGTTCTGGCAGATGGGCAGCGCGCCTTATCTGGGTGGCGGGTTCGGCCATTTCTATGCCTACGCGCCCGAGAAATGGGAATATCCGATCAACCGATTTGCCATGGAAACCAAGCGCCAGTTGGACGTTCTGGACCGGGAACTGGCTCACAAACCCTTCATTGCCGGTGATCACTACTCGATCGCCGACATGGCGATCTGGCCGTGGTACGGCCAACTGGTTCTGGGCCGTCTATACGACGCCGCTGAATTCCTGAATGTCGATTCCTACACGAACGTGATGCGGTGGGCAAAAGAGATCGATGCCCGCCCGGCGGTGCAACGCGGCCGGATGGTCAACCGCGCCTTCGGCGAGCCGCACACCCAACTGCGCGAACGCCACGATGCCAGTGATTTCGAGACGCGCACGCAGGACAAGCTGGAACAAGCCGCCGAATAGTCTGACGTCTTTTTCAGCCGCCTGACCGAAGATGCAGCGCCCCGGCGCTGCATTTTCATTTCAGGATCGGCGGTTTGTCCGGATCACTTCCGGGCGCGGCGCGGACAGGATCCGGGCGGGTCGGTTGCGGGATGTCAAACCGCAGCCCAACCATCGACAACGCCTCGGTCGCGGCATCGTCATCAGCAAAGAACCCAACGTCCAATGCTCCAGCTTCGATCCCGGAAAAGGTCAGCGCCTCGGAGACCGCCTTGGCCAGCGCCGGTTCCGCGCCTTGGACCGCATCGACGAAGGCCAGCAGATGCCCGGCCCCGCCGCCCTGGGCGCGCGTCGCCACCAGATAGGCGGCCGAGGCCAGCCCTACCGCCGTTGCCAGCTTGGTATCCAGCGCCGTCAACAATGCATCGGGCAAGCCGGCAGGCGGCAGGAACTCTTCCAGACGCGCCTCGACCGCCTGCGGAGCATGGCTGAGCGTCTCGGCCAGCCAGGTCAGTGCTTCGGCCGGGATCAGCATCGACGAGGGCGCCACCTCGAGGTTCAGGCCCAGCCCGATCCCCTGCCCGCCCAGCATCCCGGCCAGAACCCGGCCCGACAGCGCCGCATAGGGCGCCGGTCTGCCTGCGAACTGCACAAGACGCTCCTCGCGATCGAAGGCCAGCACGAAACGCCCGTCGGCGACTTCGAACAACTCGGGCGAGATATTTTCGCCGCGCGCCTCTTCGGTCAGCATCAGAAACAGCTCGGAATCGGCAAGCCGCTCAAAGAATCGCAGCCGGGCCGCATCGTCCTGCGGACGGGCCTCCATAGCGGCATGGGCTGCATCCAAGGCCGTGGTATCAGTCATTCAGCACCTCTTGCACCCGGGCGCGCAGAACCGGCAACAACTCGGTCTCGAACCAGGGGTTTTTCTTCAACCATGCCGTATTGCGCCACGACGGATGAGGCAAGACGAAGACCCGCGGCGCATGGTCCCGCCAGGCGCGCACCGTCTCGGTCACCGAGGATCGGGTCCCCAGGTGGAATCGATGGGCATGGCCGCCGACCAGCACGGTCAGGGGCACCGCCCCCAATTCCCGCATGACCTTCGCATGCCAGGTCTTGTGGCAGATGGGCGGCGGCGGCAGATCAGCCTGCCGCGCGTCATAGCCGGGAAAACAGAAGGCCATCGGAACGATCGAGACCCGCGAAAGGTCATAGAACTCAGCCGGGCTGAGCCCCAGCCAATCACGCAACCGGTCGCCGGACGGATCGGTAAAGGGCCGGCCGGAGTCGTGGACCCGCGCGCCCGGCGCCTGCCCCGCGACAAGGATCCGGGCGCCGGGCCGGAACCACACCACCGGTCGCGGGCTGTGTCCAGTCGCAGTAGCGGCGAACCGCTCAGCGCACAATCTGCACGACCGGATCCGGTGGGATAGGCTTTCCATAAACTCTGCTCACCTTCTCGTTTTGAGCCGGGCCTTCGCTCGCCAAGTGACATTCTGACCAAGTGCATGTCACATTCGCACGGAACAGTTTTCCGCGCGCATTGAAGATTTGTTTCACAATTCGACATAATGTAGCCAACATGGCCCGATAACAAAGGGGCTTTGGCCGGACCGTCGTGGCCGGGCCGGAACGAAAAAGTTGCACAGGCCGGAAATGCTCGAGTTTGAAAATGTCAGCAAATCCTTCTGGACCGGGACACGCCGCAAGGTGATCCTGGACCGGGCCTCGTTCCGGGTCGAGCTGGGAAAGTCGCTGGGCATCCTTGCCCCGAACGGAACCGGAAAAACGACGCTCATCAACATGATGGCGGGTCTCGAAAAGCCAGACGAAGGCGTGATTCGTCGGGACTGCCGGGTCTCTTTCCCGATGGGGTTTACCGGCGGCGTGTCCAAACGCCTGTCGGCACTGGAGAACGCGCGCTACATCGCCAAAATCTATGGAATGGATCCGGACTATGTCGAAGCCTATTGCAGCTGGCTCTGTGGTCTGGGCGAATATTTCAACCAGCCGCTGGCCACTTATTCCTCGGGGATGCGCGCACGGTTCACCTTCGCATTGATGCTGGCACTGGACTTTGACATGTATCTTATCGACGAAGGCATGCCGGCAACCACAGATGTGGAATTCAACAAGAAAGCGGGTTCGATCCTGCAGGAACGCCTGCGGACGACGACTCTGGTGATCGTATCGCACGACCCGAAGGTTCTTGAGAAATTCGCCAGACAGGCGGCCGTACTACTGGACGGCCGGCTTCACGTTTTTGAGTCTCTGGAAGAAGCGAAACAGGTGTATGACTACCAAACCCAAGGCTAAGAAATACGACCCGAACCGGGCTGCCAAGGGCGAAGGAACGGTCGAAGCCCGGGCCGAAGCCATTTCGCGCATTCGAAAGGCGACGCAGGGCGTGGCCGAAATGCCGGCAGGAACCGAGCTGGATGCGATCAAGCGCGAGGGGCTTACGGGGCGGCAATTGCGCATAGCACGGCGCATGGCGCAGAAACATGGCTTGGCCGCGACGTCGGATTACGACGCCGTGCGGCTGCTGCGCCAAAAGGGGATCGACCCGTTCCCGCGCAAGAACCTGCTGGATATCGTCGGCCAATTGGGCGATGCCCCTGCCCCGGACGGCACTTCCCGAGACCAAGTCAAGATCCACCTGCCGCAGACTATCAAGGGAAAAACCGAAAACCTGCCCAGCCCCGAACTCAGCCCGGCCGAGCGTCGTGCGTTCGAGATTGGCCAGATCCAGAAAGACATCGCCCGGCGGCGGCGGCGCAAGCTGATCGGTCTGTTCGCCCGGCTGGCCGCCTTCGTGCTGCTGCCGACGCTGTTGGTCGGCTATTATTTCTACAAGGTGGCAACGCCGATGTACGCCAGCAATTCGGAATTTCTGATCCTGCAGGCCGATGGCGGGCCCGGCAGCATCGGCGGGTTGCTGGCCGGGACGCAATTTGCAACGACCCAGGATTCGATCTCGGTGCAGTCCTTTCTGGAATCGAAAGAGGCGCTGCTGCTTCTGGACCGTGACGCCGGGTTTTCGAAGGTCTTCCAGCAAGACTGGATCGACCCCATCCAACGCCTCGAACAGGATGCGACCCTGGAAGATGCCTTCAAGCTGTACAAGCGGATGATCACCATCGGCTATGACCCGACCGAAGGCGTGATTCGGATGGAAGTTGCGGCACCGGATCCGGAAACGGCGACCCTGTTCTCGGAGAAACTGATTTCTTATGCCGAGGACCGTGTGAACGCCCTGTCTGAAAAGAAACGCGAAGACCAAATGCGCGACGCCGTCGAAAGCTTCGAGGCGGCACAGGCGGCCCGGCGCAAGGCGCAGGAAGACCTGATCGAGTTGCAGCTTGAAGGCGCCGTTCTGGACCCGGAGAACGTGATCGCCAGCCTGCGCGCCCGTATCAATGAAATCGAGATTCAGCTGCAGGACAAGGAACTGCAACTGGCTGCCCTGCTGGACAACCCGCGGCCGAACCAGGCCAAGGTCGACGGCGTGCGCGCCGATATCGAGCGGTTGCAGGCGGTGCTGGAGGAGTTGAACGCAAAGATGCTGGATGCGTCTGCTGGCGAGAACTCTCTGGCGCGACTGAGCGTGCGCATCCAAATGGCCCAGGCCGACCTGGCGGCCCGGGACATGATGCTGCAGACCGCCATGCAGCAGATGGAGAACACCCGGACCGAGGCCAACCGTCAGGTCCGATACCTGACCGTTTCGGTCAACCCGGTACCCAGCCAAGAGCCCAGCTATCCGCGCAAATTCGAAAATACGATTTTGGCATTCCTGCTGTTTGCTGGTATCTACCTTATGATTTCGCTGACCACGTCAGTCCTCCGTGAACAGGTATCTTCGTAGAGCATATGCAACATGTAAAAATCGCCGACCTGACGGTCGGCAACGATCTTCCGCTGACCGTCATCGCCGGGCCGTGTCAGCTTGAATCCGCCGACCATGCCCAGATGATCGCTGGCCGGATGAAGGAAATCTGCGACAAGGTCGGAGCGCAATACGTCTTCAAGGCCTCGTATGACAAGGCCAACCGCACGTCCCTGTCCGGCAAACGCGGCATGGGGATCGATGCGGGCCTCAAAGTTCTGGACGACATCCGCAAGACGATGGGTGTTCCGGTCCTGACCGACGTTCACACCGAAGCACAATGCGCCGTCGCGGCCGAAGCGGTGGATATCCTGCAGATCCCCGCGTTCCTGTGCCGTCAGACCGACATGTTGTTGGCTGCGGGTGAAACGGGCAAGGCGGTCAACGTCAAGAAGGGTCAGTTCCTGGCCCCATGGGAGATGACGAACATCGTCGAAAAGATCGAAAGCACCGGCAATCGGAACATCCTGCTGACCGAGCGCGGAACATCCTTTGGCTACAACACGCTGGTTGCCGACATGCGATCGCTGCCGCAAATGGCCCGGACGGGATATCCGGTCGTGATGGACGCTACGCACTCGGTGCAGCAGCCCGGTGGCCGGGGCGGATCGTCGGGTGGTCAGCGCGAATTCGCGCCGGTCATGGCCCGCGCCGCGGTATCGCTGGGCATTGGCGCAGTGTTCATCGAAACTCACCAAGACCCGGACAACGCGCCGTCAGACGGGCCGAACATGATCCCGCTGGATCAGATGGGCGACCTGATCGGGACACTGATGCAGTTCGACGCCCTTGCCAAAGCCAACCCAATTCAGATTTGAAAACCGAGATTTGACATGACCAAACCCTTGTCCGAGGTGACCCCGAACACCTGGAGCTTTCTGCGCGACGCGATGATCAAGCCCACCGGCTTTCGCGAATATGATGCCCGCTGGAAATATCCCGACGAGATCAACCTGCCCGGCATGACCGCGCTGGGCCTCGGCCTGGGGACGCAGATGCACAGGCGCGGGATCAAGCCCGAGATCGCGGTCGGAAACGACTATCGCGACTATTCGCTGGCGATCAAGAACGCACTGATCCTTGGTCTGATGCAGGCGGGCATCCGGGTCAAGGACATCGGCCCGGCGCTGTCGCCCATGGCCTATTTCGCGCAGTTCCACCTGGATGTCCCGGCCGTGGCCATGGTGACCGCCAGCCACAACCCGAACGGCTGGACCGGGGTCAAGATGGGCTTTGACCGCCCGCTGACCCATGGCCCCGATGAAATGTCCGAACTGCGCGATATCGTGCTGAACGGTGAAGGCGTGGCCCGCCCTGGCGGGTCCTATGAATTCGTCGATGGGGTGAAAGAGGCTTATATCGACGATCTGGTCGGCGATTTCAGAATGTCCCGTCCGCTGAAGGTCGTCTGTGCCACGGGCAACGGTACGGCTTCGGCCTTTGCACCGGAAATCTTTGAGCGGATCGGGGTCGAGGTCGTACCCAGCCACAATCGGCTGGATTACACCTTCCCCAACTACAACCCCAACCCCGAAGCAATGGAGATGCTGCACGACATGGCCGCGACCGTCAAAGCAACGGGCGCGGATCTGGCCTTGGGGTTTGACGGCGACGGAGACCGCTGCGGCGTGGTCGATGACGAAGGCGAAGAGATCTTTGCCGACAAGGTCGGTGTGATCATGGCGCGCGATCTGGCCAAGCTGCATCCCGGCGCCACCTTCGTGGCCGACGTGAAATCGACGGGCCTGTTCGCCAGCGATCCCGAACTGCAGGCGCTTGGCGTCAAGGCCGACTATTGGAAAACCGGCCACAGCCACATGAAACGGCGCGTTAAGGAAATCGGCGCGCTGGCCGGGTTCGAGAAGTCCGGCCACTATTTCCTGGCCGAGCCTGTCGGGCGCGGCTATGACTGCGGCATGCGGGTGGCCGTCGAAATCTGCAAGCTGATGGACCGGAACCCGGACAAAAGCATGTCGGACCTGCGCCGCGCGCTGCCCAGGACGTGGTCGACCCCGACCATGTCGCCCTATGCCGCCGATACCGAGAAATACGACATCCTTGCGCGGCTGGTCGACAAGCTGGTTGCCAAGGCCGAGGCGCGGGAAACACTGGCCGGGCGCCCCATCAAAGAGGTGGTCACGGTCAACGGCGCGCGCGTGATCCTGGACAATGGCAGCTGGGGTCTGGTGCGGGCTTCGTCGAACACTCCCAATCTGGTCGTCGTATGTGAAAGCAGTGAAAGCGAGGCGGAAATGCGGGCCATTTTCGCCGATCTCGACGCCGTGATCCGCACCGAGCCCGGCGTGGGCGACTACGACCAGACGATCTGACACCGATGGGGGCGCCGCCAGCGCCCCCACAACCATTGATCAGTTGTTTCCCAGCAGTTTCAGCAGGCCTTTCTTGGCCTCTTCTTCAAGCTTTTTCTTG
The DNA here is from genome assembly GCF_059613165.1 of Ruegeria sp. BHSB172. Lineage (NCBI taxonomy): Bacteria > Pseudomonadati > Pseudomonadota > Alphaproteobacteria > Rhodobacterales > Roseobacteraceae > Ruegeria > Ruegeria sp. BHSB172. Next base: position 33,682 of record NZ_JBXWRZ010000021.1, on the reverse strand, counting down.
ACCGCGTCTTCGATTTGGTCGCTGTCCGTGATGGTCGTGTCAAGCTCTTCTCCGGCCTTCCTGAGAGCCTTCTGCTTGGCGTCCTGTTCCAGCTCTTTCAGCTTTTCGTCGGTGGCCGCCTCGATCACTTTGCTCAGATCCGGTTTGATCGACGGGTTGCTCCACGGGCCCTGGATCCGCACGGGAACCGCCAGCCCCTCGCCTGAATTGGCGCGCAAGGCCACCGGCGTGAAAACATAGTCGATATCCCGCCGACCCAGTCCAATCCGGCCAGACCCGTCCGCGCGGAAATTGTCCAACTGCATCAGCAGATCATTGTTTCTGAGGTTTCCTTTGCGGATCACGAATGAGGCCGTCAGGCTGTTGAACACCGTCGTCCCGCCCACGGCATCGCCACGTCCCATCAGACGATCAAGGTCGATCCCCGCGATGACCCCTTTGCCCACCTTCAGACTGCCCTTGCCACTGAGCGAGCGCATGATCTGATCTTCGCTCTGACCTTCGCCGAGGAATTCCAGATCCAGCCCCCCCTTGCCCGACAACCGTTCAACCCCCGCCAGCGCCGTCAAAGCCTGCTGCAGGTCGACCCCCTGCGCCGATAGCTTGCCGCCGACCGACAATCCGTTGCGGTTGTTGGCGACCACCTGCCCGGTCAGCTGCCCCGCGAACAGCGTGGCCGGGTTCATCTGCATGACCGCGCGCGACCGGTCGAGGCTGAGTGTCAGGTCGCTTGCGCCGAATTCGAGCCCGGGAACCGCAATCGACTCGGCCCTCAGGCGGATCTGCCCATTGGCCAGGCCCAGAACCGATGCGTCGATCGGCTGCTTTGACCATCCGTCGTCGCCCCGTGGCGACGATCCGGCTTTCGGGGCGTCGTTTTTTGGTTGCCTCCGGGTCTGCGTACCAGCATCCGCATCGGCGACACGCGACAGATCCAGATGGCCCGCCGTCAGATTTGCGGTGATATGCGGAGTGGCGGCGACAAGGATGTCTGCATTGCCCGTGATCCGGTTCTGATCAAGCGCGACCTGGATGTCGCGCAGCGCGATGCGTCCGTCGCGGGTATAGGTCATCTGACCGCGCACGTCGGCCGCGCGGCCCAGACCCTGAGGCACGGTCACACCCGCCTGGCCAAAAGCGGCCAGCATCTTGTGTGTATCGGTCGTTGTGATCCGGGTGCGCCCGTCCATTTCCCCTGCCAGATTGACGCGTCCGTCAAAGTTAACCTGGCCCCCGGGCGCGCTCAGGTCCAGCGCCAGCGGCGTCGCCTGACCTGAAGAAAAGGCCGGCAGATCCGATATGCTCAACGCCACCGTAACCGCCCCACCCGGCACGGGCATTTCCGCGTCCATCCGCATCGGGGCGGAAATGTCGGGCCAGCTGGCCGACAGATCCACGTTCGCGAAATCCATGCGAACCGCGCCGTCTTCGACATAGACCAGCCGGGCATTGGTCAGTTCCAGCTTGTCCAGCGTCACGGAACTGGGCTGCGATGCGGGTTTCGGCCCGCCAGACGGCAAGGCGGCCTCGGCTGGCGCGGCCTGTTGGCGGGGTGCCAGTTCCCAGTTTCCGCGTCCGTCGGACAGTTCCAGCCGCACGACCGGGTCGCGCGCCAATACACGACCGATCCGGACCTCGCCGCCCAGAAGGGCCGAGGCATCAACGCCCACCTCCAGGCTGGACGCGCTGAGCATGGGTTCGGGTCCGGCCCAGGGGGCATTCGCAAATTGCACCGGTCCGGTTTCCAGGCCCAGGACGGGCCAGAACGAAAACCGTACGTCGCCCTCAAGCGCAAGGTCGCGCCCGGTCTGGGCCTTGACCTGTTCCGCCAGGATCGCGCCAAGCTTGTCGCCGGGCATCAACAGCAAGGCCCCGATGGTCAATCCGATGGCGGCCATCAGAATGAAAAGAATGCGAAACAGCCACTTCATGATTTCTATGCGCCCCTGTTGTCCTTTGCCTAAATGATGTCTGCCCGACGCGTGGGATTTGCAAGGGGAAGATTTCCCCACTATATGCCGCGCCATGAGCACCAACCCGCCCAACCTCCGCCCCGACCTGGCGCCTGCCGCCCGGATTGACGATGCCCCGCGCCGCGGTCAGCCCACCATCGGCATGGTCTCGCTCGGCTGCCCCAAAGCGCTTGTGGACAGCGAACGCATCCTGACCCGCCTGCGGGCCGAAGGATACGGCATCTCGCCCGACTATGCCGGGGCGGACGCGGTGATCGTGAACACCTGCGGGTTTCTCGACAGCGCCAAGGCCGAAAGCCTTGAGGCGATCGGCGAGGCGCTGGTGGAAAACGGCAAGGTGATCGTGACCGGCTGCCTGGGGGCCGAGCCGGACTACATCCGCGAACACCATCCGCGCATTCTGGCCGTGACCGGCCCGCACCAGTATGAACAGGTGCTGGATGCCGTGCACAGCGCCGTGCCGCCCGATCCGAACCCCTTCGTCGATCTGCTGCCGGCCTCGGGGGTCAAGCTGACCCCGCGCCATTTCAGCTATCTCAAGATTTCCGAGGGCTGCAATCACAAGTGCAAGTTCTGCATCATCCCCGACATGCGCGGTAAGCTGGCCAGCCGCCCCGCCCATGCGGTGCTGCGCGAGGCCGAAAAGTTGGTGGAAAACGGCGTGCGTGAACTGCTGGTCATCAGCCAGGACACCTCGGCCTATGGGCTGGACCGCAAATATGACGTGAACCCGTGGAAAGATCGCGAGGTGCGCAGCCACATCACCGACCTCGCGCGCGAGCTGGGCCAAATGGATGCTTGGGTTCGGCTGCACTACGTCTATCCCTATCCGCATGTGCGCGAGCTGATCCCGCTGATGGCGGATGCGGGCTGCAACCTGCTGCCCTATCTCGACATTCCCTTCCAGCACGCCCACCCGGATGTTCTGAAACGCATGGCGCGCCCCGCGGCCGCGGCGAAAACACTGGACGAGATCGCCGCCTGGCGCGAGATCTGCCCCGACATCACCCTGCGTTCGACCTTCATCGTGGGCTACCCGGGCGAGACCGAGGCCGAGTTCCAGACCCTGCTCGACTGGATGGACGAGGCGCAGCTGGATCGCGTGGGTTGCTTCAAATACGAAAACGTCGACGGGGCGCGCTCGAACGACCTGCCCGATCACGTCCCCGAAGAGGTCAAACAGGAGCGTTGGGAACGCTTCATGGAAAAGGCGCAGGCGATCTCCGAGGCGAAACTGGCCGCCAAGGTGGGCCAGACGATCGAGGTGATCGTGGATCAGGTGGACGAGGACGCCGCCATCTGTCGCACCAAGGCCGACGCGCCGGAGATCGACGGGAACCTGTTCATCGACGAAGGTTTCGAGGCGCTTCGTCCTGGCGACATCGTCCCGGTTCAAGTGGACGAAGCCGGTGAATACGACCTGTGGGGTAAGTTGCTGCACTGAGGCACAGCCCACGAAAAACGGGCGGCCCAAGAGGGACCGCCCGCGAAAGCCAAAATTGGTAAAGCCTTACTGGCTGACCGGGTTGCAGACGGTCTGACCTGCTTCGGTTGTTGCCAGTTCATATCCGGCCGAGCAGCTGGGCGTTCCGTATTTATCATAGTCGGGCTGGATGTAGACCGGAGCGGGTTCTTCCTGCTGACCACAGGCGGTCAGGATCAAGCCAAATGCGGCTGCGGCAGCGAATTTCAGTTTCATGTCCATCAATCCTTCAATACTTTTCTGATATTGCCCAACTTTTCGGGGCCGCGTCCAGAATACGGCCAATATGGCCGCGTGGCAACATTTTGGATCACACGGTCGTGAACCAGGGCAAAACCATGCCGTGTGCCCCATTTTTAGCCTAAGCAAAGGCAGTCCGTCAGGTTACAATGCAACCCGAACCAATTGATGATTTTTCGCTGAAAGGACAAGCAAAATGGCTGAACCACCAATGATCGCCCGCAAGGCCCCCTATCCAGTCGAGGTCAACGAAGGAAAAACCTATTTCTGGTGCCGGTGCGGGAGATCCAAGCGTCAGCCACTTTGTGACGGTTCACATAAGGGCACCGGAATCGAACCCGTCTCATACAAGGCTGAAGCGACGCGGAAAGTCTTTTTTTGTGGATGCAAGCAAACCCAAAACCCTCCGATTTGCGACGGCACGCATTCCCGGCTCTAGCCGCTCAGCGCAATTGCCTCAGAGCATCCGCAATCGCGCAACAAGGCGGCTCGGGCGTCATTTCGGCCTGTTGCTCGGCCAGCCACAGGACACAGCCTTTGCTGCAGTCGGCCGCCCTGCATCGGGTAACGATCTCGGCATAAGCCTGGTGGCTCAGACGCCCGTCGGCCATGGCTTCGGTCAGCGAAACCCCCATGCGACGGGCAACCGAGCGGGCAAGCCAGAAGTGTTTTTCGATATCTCCCAGATGTATGTGCCGCATCACAACTCCTGACCCGTCTCTGCACGAATTCGATGAAACAGCCCGAGATTCGGGCATGCGAAAGGTACCCGCGCACCGATCTTCGCGCCTGACAGCCAATCTCGGCACATCTCTGCCCGCCCACAACCGCGGCAGCGCCGAACTGCTTGTGCCCAGTCCTGCTGCGTCAGACCACCCGAACGGTAGGCGACGAGCAGATCCGTGCGGGTGATGCGCCCCATTTTCAGCACAAGGCGCAGATGGCGCGCGGTGTCGCCCAGCACCTTCATGACTGCCCCCGTGAAGTCCGGCCCAAACGGCCTAGCATCTCGCGGTTTCTGCAGAATTCCGGCGGCTTGCCCCCGAATTCCTCGCCGGCCAGCCCCCGCGCACAACAGACCGGGTCCGGACATTCGGCGCACCGCAACACCGCGTCTGACAACTGATCAAGTGAAACTGCGCCTGAAATCGCGGCTTCCTGCAGGTCAACGCCCACCTGATCCGCCATCCGGTCCAACAGATCCGCATGGCGCTTCAGCGTCTCTTTAGGTGTCATGGCCCCGCCTTTCCTTATACCGATGGCTTTGACGATACGGCAAATGCGCCGCGTGGCCCTTGATACAGGTCAAGCAGTCGCCCCAAGACGGTCCAGATAGGCCCGCGTCGCGTCCTGAACCCGTCGGAACCTGTCGCCGCCCAATTTCTTTCCGCCATACCAGCGAGTGACGATAATCACGTGGTCCTGCAGCCCCGCCCGCTGCATCATGCGCAGGATGACCATGGCCGCTCCGGCTTCGCCATCATCGGCCTTGAGGGCACCTGTCGGCAGGACAGCAGCCCAAGTGTTGTGGGTGGCCTTGGCATACAGCTTGTCCGCCTTCAACGCCCGCAACACGGCATCGATGTCGTCACGGCTTCCGACCGGCGCACCCGAAACCGCATATTTCGAGCCTCGGTCGGTCAAAACAACGCCAAGACGGGTCAGTTCCGTCATTCCATCAACCCCAGATCGGCTGCGGTCTCCAGCACGACCTCGACCCGTTTGGCATTGGGCGGGTGCGACGCCAGGAAACGGTCTCCCGGGTCGGGGATGCGGCTGAAATAGGCCATTCCCTTCAGCGGATCGTATCCGGCTGCATTGGTGATGACGGTTCCCAACACGTCCGCTTCCAACTCGAATGTCTTGGCATAGCTCTGCATGCCCACCTCGGCGCCCAGTTGTTGTGCGCGTTCGATCTCGTCCGGCCCCTCGCCCTGGGCCTTGGCCAACTCGCCAAAGACGCGCGCACCCTCCTTTGCGTTTTCGATCTGGCGCGCGATATGCCCCATGATGTGATGCGCGGCCTCGTGGCCCATCACAAAGGCCATCTCGTCGCCGTTGCGGGCCGACCCGATCATGCCCTGGTTGAAGATCACAAGAGGCCGGCCTTGTTCGTCCAGCGTCTGAAAGGCGTTGGGCTGGGAATAAGGGGCAAGATCTACGAGGATCACGAAGTCACAGTTCTGGCCCTTGGTCTGCCGGCGGCATTCCGCGCCCGCCGCCCTGGCAACCGCGCGGCTGACCTGGCGAAAGGTTTCGGCCTTGTCCCGCAAGGCGAGAGAGGTCGGCGCCCAAGCCTCGGCCGGCACCAGAACGTGGCGCTCGACGGCGGCGCCGCACCCGGCCAAGGCCAGCAGCAGCAAGACAAAAACGCGGCGCATCCACGATATCCTTCCCTCAGATCCGGCGTAAAGCCTAGCGCAGCCGAACCCGAGAGACCACAGCGGACGAACCGATCGATGGTTGCATTGGGCCATCAGGCCGGGCACTGTTGGATCATGTTTTCGATTGAACATGAATTCGACTCGACGGTCATCACCCTGGTGGACGAAGGCCCGCCGCCCCTGCAGGAAGACGTGGTCATCAACAGCTTTGCCGAATGCGTCACCATCGAACAGTTCGACCCGCGGACCGACCGCATCCAGAAGATCACGCTCTCGGCCGGGCAGTTGCGCGACCTTGCCGCCGCGCTGGACCTGCCCGAAGGGGTCTACCAGATTCGTGAGACGGACGATCAAGGATCATAGGCAAACAGCTTGTCCCGCGCGGCCTGCCCTTGCACGAGGGTCAGTCGAGAAGGCGCGACACCCATCGCCTTGGCCAAAATTCGGGCCACCGCCGTGTTTGCCCTGCCATCCTCGGCCGGAGCCGTGACCCAGATCTGGACGACCGAACCATCCACCTGCATACGATCCCGCGCGGCCTTGGGTGTCGCGCGCACGGCGATGCGTTGCCCATCCTTGGCCAGATGGCTCAGATCCGGCAGGTGCTTCAGTTTTGGTTCGGCCATACAATTTTTTCCATTTGGTCAATTGAATTGAGCCTGAGTCTTTCGAGATGAGAGTTTGCCCTTGAAATGACGCCTTGTCTGCCCGAAATACCAATGGCCCATGTGAAAAAGGTTAACATATGTCTCTGAAGAACCCGGCCGCGTTGGAATTTCTGCAATCCCGCCGCTCTCGCCCGGCCAAGACGCTGGTTGCGCCCGCGCCGAACCGCGATCAACTGATGCCGCTGCTGACTGCGGCGGCCCGCTGCCCCGATCACGGAAAGTTGGAGCCGTGGCGGTTCATCGTTCTGGAAAAAGGCGCCATGCCCCGTCTGGCCGCGCTGACCGAAGAGCGTGGACAGGCACTGGGCAAAAGCCCCGACGAGATCGCAAAAGCCCGCAGCCAGTTCGACATGGGGCAACTTGCCGTTGCCGTGATCGAGGTTCAGAAACCGTCCGAAAAGATCCCTGCGATCGAGCAGACCTATTCGGCCGGGGCGGCCTGCCTGGGCCTGCTGAACGCGGCGCTGGCCGCGGGTTGGGGCGCAAACTGGCTGTCGGGCTGGCAAACGCATGACCGGGAATTCTGCGAACGCGGTCTCGGCCTGGCGCCGAACGAGCGGGTTGCCGGGCTGATCCACATCGCCACCGAAAGCACCGCTCCGCCCGAACGCCCCCGCCCGGATGTGGACGCGATCACCGAATGGGTGTCCGAGTGATCGTTCTCAACGCCTTTTTCGCCGCCCTCGGCCAGATCGGAGACCCCCGGTTCCGCAAGGTCCTGATGCGCGGCATCGGCCTGACGATCCTGTTGCTGGTCGTTGCTTGCACCGGTGCCATCTGGCTGATCAACTTCGCGTCAGGCTCTGAGATTTCGCTGCCTTTTGTCGGGGCCGTGCCGTGGCTGAACGATGTCCTCAACTACTCCGGCATTGTGCTGGTGCTGATCCTTCCGATCTTTCTCATGATTCCGGTGGCTTCGGCGATCACCTCGATGTTCCTGGACGAGGTCGCCCAAGCCGTCGAGGACAAGCATTATCCGGCCCTTCCGCCCGTCCCCCGCATTCCGGTCGCAGACGCGGTTCTGGATTCGCTGGGGTTCCTGGGCGTTCTGATTGTCGCGAACCTGCTGGCCCTGGTGCTTTATGCCCTGTTCCCGCCGCTCATGCCGTTTATCTTCTGGGGCATGAACGGTTTTCTTCTGGGGCGCGAATACTTCACGCTGGCCGCCATGCGCCGGGTCGGCCGGGACGGGGCGCGCCGGTTGCGCGCGCAGCATGCCTCGACCATCTGGATTGCCGGCACGTTGATGGCCATCCCGCTGACCTTTCCGCTGGTCAACCTCGTGATTCCGATCCTCGGAGCGGCCACCTTCACGCATATCTTCCACGCGCTGAACGGCCGGCCCGAGGTAGCCCGTCAATCATAGACGAAGGATTCACACAGAATCCGGTGCCGGGGTACGCCCAGCGCGGTCAAGTCCTGCTGTACCGCGGTCAGCATTCCGGGCGGGCCGCACAGGACAAACAACCAGCTTCGGCGCGCCTCATCGTCGAACAAACGGCGCAACAGAGACCGGTCGATCACCCCTACCTCACCGGTCCAGTCCTCGGCCGGTTCCGAAACCACGTGAACCAGGCGCAGATGCCCGCCCCGTTCCATCGCGGCAAGTCTGTCGGAATCGACGATCTGTGCCGCCGACCTGTTGCCGTAGACCAGCGTCACCGGGCGCGGATCGCCCTGCGCGCGCAACTCGTCCAGAATGCTCAGCATTGGGGCGATCCCGACACCCCCGGCGATCAGCGCCATGCCCGGTGCGTCCCGCTCGACCGGGGTCAGATGCCCGAACGGACCATCCAAATAGGCCGGCGCACCGATCGGAATCCGCCCCAAGCTGCGGGTGAAGTCGCCCAGTTCCTTGATGACGAACCGTATCTCGGGGCCCCCCGAAGGCGCCGAGGCGATGGAAAACGGGTTGTCGTTCACTGAAAACGGGCCGTGCCCGACCTGCAGCCAAGCAAACTGTCCGGCCTGGAATTTGAGCCCGTCATGGCCGTCCGGCGCCAGCACCAGTTCCCAGGTGCGTTCGGCAATCGGCCCGACACTTGTCACGCGCCATGGTCGGCGCAACCGGGCGAGCGGCGCCAGAAGATAGACCCGCAGCATACACGCACCGGCAACCGCCCCCAATGCCAGCCAGACGCCGGTCAGAACCGGGTCTGCGCTGTAGCGGCCCGCCGCCAGCGCGTGCCAGATGGCAAAACCCGCAATGGTCAGAGCCATCAATCCGTGACCCAACCGCCAGTTCTGGTATTTTCTTCCCAGATCCGACCGCGACAGGGCCAACCCCACCAAGACCGGCAGCAACATCCAGGCGACGGCGCCGGGCAGGATGGTCTCGGGCTCCCAGCTTAGGGTCAATTGGCGCGTGGAGTCCCAAGGATAGGGCGGGTTGCGCGCGCCCTGATACAGAAAGGGATGGATCAGGGCCAACACCAAGGCCACGCGCGCCAGAACCCGATGCCAACGCATCGTCACATCCATGCCGATCCGACGCGAGATCAAACGAAAGCGGCCCGACAACAGGAACTCGACCAGCAGGATGGCCAAAGCGACCAGACCTGCGCCGGTCGCAAGCTCATCCCACAGGGACCGGAGGGGAAGCCCCTGCATCCCCGCCAGGGCCAGCGGCGTCACCAGCAGGACCACATATCCGACGATCAGTACCTGCCTCGGCACGAGCCGATACTCCCCTATGCAAAAGCAAGCGCCCGGCCGGTGTCACTCGACGGGGTCAAGCTGGTTCAGCCAGTCAAAATCCCTGATCGAGATGACACCCGACACGATGATTCCGGCAATGATCGCCCACAAGACGATCGAAATTCCGGTGGTGATCCACAGTTTCTTCTTCATGTGGTGAACTTCCGGCGCGCCCGCATGGGTGCCCGGCACGATGTCGCCCAGATCTCCCTGCGTCTTGATGCGCACGGGCAATACGACCAACAGGGTCAGAAACCAGATGACGGCGAACAGAACCAGCGCGGCCGTAATGGTCATACAAGAACCTCCTTGCCCAGTTCAGACCTGCTCTAGTTCGACGAGGCAGCCGTTGAAATCCTTTGGGTGCAGGAATAGAACGGGCTTGCCATGCGCGCCGATTTTGGGCTCTCCGTTGCCCAGCACGCGGGCACCGGTCTCCTTCAGGTGATCGCGCGCGGCGATGATGTCCTCGACCTCGTAGCAGACGTGATGGATGCCACCCGAAGGGTTCTTTTCCAGAAACCCTTTGATGGGGCTATCTTCGCCCAGCGGGTACAGCAATTCGATCTTTGTGTTCGGCAATTCGATGAACACGACGGTAACTCCGTGATCGGGTTCGTCCTGCGGGTCGCCGACCTTGGCCCCCAGCGCGTTTCGATACTGCACCGAAGCGGCCTCGAGGTCGGGAACCGCGATTGCGACGTGGTTGAGGCGGCCGATCATGACAAACTCCTTTGTTCGGGTCATCGACGGTTATGGGCGCTGCCCCTGCAAAGGGCAAGTGCGCCAAAACGCGCGTTAACCCTGTGTTATCCAGATCTTCCTAGCGTGAGGCATCTGCTGAAAGGAGTTCTGCCATGGACGATTCGGTGCCCTTCGCCGCATCCACCCCTGCTCCAAGCGCCGCACGGCCGTTGCTTGGGCAGACGATTCTGGTTGTCGAGGACAGCCGATATACCTGCGACGCCCTGCGATTGATGTGCCTGCACAGCGGCGCCCGTATCCGGCGCGCGGACTGCCTCAGATCCGCCCGGCGGCATCTTCAGATCTACCGCCCAAGCGTGATCATCGTGGACATGGGCCTACCCGATGGCTCAGGTGCCGATCTGATCGCGGAACTCAACATCGCCAACCCTCGCATCAGCGCCATTCTTGGCATGTCCGGTGACGACGGCACGCAAGATCTGGCGTTAAGGGCCGGGGCCGATGGCTTCATGACCAAGCCGCTGAAATCGCTGGCTCATTTTCAAACAACAATCCTCCAACTGCTGCCGGAGGACCGGCGCCCCGGCAACCTGCATGCAGTCCGCGACGAAGAAATCTCTCCGGATCCGATGGCCTATCAGGACGACATGGCTCACATTGCCGACCTTCTGACTGGGCCCGCCGATGACCGGACGCTGGACTATGCGGCGCAATTTCTGCGCGGCGTTGCGCGCGACGCCGGTGACTCCGTTCTGGCCGAAGCGGCGCAACAGCTGGCCATTTCACGCGTCCGAGGCGCCCCCGTAACGGTCCTGGCCGCCCGTGTCGCCGGTCTGGTGCAAAACCGCCTTGAACGGCGCGAGGCAATCTGAATGATCACTGCGTATTTCATCACCACCGCTTTGCTTTGCGCCTGGTGGTACCGACAGACCCGGCGGCAGGCGCGGTCCATACGGGTCAATCGACTGAATCAGCCCGGATGGCTGGATTGAAACTTGCGGTCTTGGGACCTTCGCCCTGCCGAAAGGGTCCCGGCCGAAACAATCGGCCCAGACCGGCCGCCCACGGCAAAACCTAACGGGCCCGCGGATACGTGCGCATCCGCTGAACCTCGCTTGGCCGCGTGAACAGGGAGGTGCGAGCGGGTCGGATCAATCCTGCGGAATGATGCGCAGGCCCAGTTCCATCAACTGATCCGAGGTCGGGTCCGACGGCGCCTGCATCATCAGATCTTCGGCACGCTGGTTCATCGGGAACATCATGACCTCGCGGATGTTGGCCTCGTCCGCAAGCAGCATGACGATCCGGTCGATGCCGGCGGCGCAGCCGCCGTGCGGCGGGGCGCCATAGTGGAACGCGTTGAACAGCGCGCCAAAGCGGCTTTTGACCTCTTCCTCGCCGTAGCCGGCCAGTTCGAAGGCCTTGAGCATGATCTCGGGCTTGTGGTTGCGGATCGCGCCCGAGACCAGCTCATAGCCGTTGCAGGCCAGGTCGTATTGATAGCCCTTGACCTCAAGCGGGTCGCCTTGCAGCGCCTCCATGCCACCTTGCGGCATCGAGAACGGGTTGTGTTCGAAATCAATCTCGCCGGTTTCCTCGTCCTTTTCGTAGATCGGGAAATCCACGATCCAGGCAAAGGCGAAGCGGTCCTTGTCAGTCAGGCCCAGTTCCTCGCCGATGACGTCGCGCGCCTTGCCCGCGACCTTTTCGAAGGTCTTGGGCTTGCCGCCCAGAAAGAAGGCCGCGTCGCCTTTGCCCAGACCCAGTTGCTGACGGATAGCCTCGGTGCGTTCGGGGCCGATATTCTTGGCCAACGGGCCGGCCGCTTCCATTCCGTTCTCGCCCTCGCGCCAGAAGATGTAGCCCATGCCCGGCAGGCCCTCTTTCTGGGCAAAAGCGTTCATCCGGTCGCAGAATTTGCGGCTGCCGCCACCCGGCGCCGGGATCGCGCGGATCTCGGTGCCTTCCTGTTCCAGCAGCTTGGCGAAGATCGCGAAACCGGACCCCCGGAAATGGTCCGACACCACTTGCATCTTGATCGGGTTGCGCAGATCGGGCTTGTCGGTGCCATACCACAGCGCCGCGTCCTTGTAGGAAATCTGCGGCCAAACCTTGTCGACCTTCCGGCCATTGCCGAATTCCTCGAAGATACCCGTAAGCACCGGCTGGATCGTGTCGAACACGTCCTGCTGGGTGACGAAGGACATCTCGAGGTCGAGCTGGTAGAAATCGGTGGGCGAGCGGTCGGCGCGCGGGTCCTCGTCGCGGAAGCAAGGGGCGATCTGGAAATACTTGTCGAAGCCCGACACCATGATCAGCTGCTTGAACTGCTGCGGCGCCTGAGGCAACGCGTAGAACTTGCCCGGATGCAGGCGCGACGGAACCAGGAAGTCGCGCGCGCCCTCGGGGCTGGATGCGGTGATGATCGGAGTCTGGTATTCGCGGAAGCCCTGATCCCACATGCGGCGGCGCATGCTGGCGATCACGTCCGAGCGCAGTGCCATATTGCGCTGCATCGCCTCGCGGCGCAGGTCCAGGTAGCGATAGCGCAGGCGCGTTTCCTCGGGGTATTCCTGATCGCCGAACACCATCAACGGCAGTTCCTCGGCCGCGCCCAGCACTTCCAGTTCGCGGACATAGACCTCGATCTCGCCGGTGGGCAGCTTGGGGTTCACCAACTCGGGGTCGCGCGCCTTGACCGTGCCGTCGATGCGGATGCACCATTCCGAGCGCACTTTCTCCAACGCGCTGAATGCATCACTGTCGCCGTCGCACAGGACCTGGGTCACCCCATAGTGGTCACGCAGGTCAATGAACAGCACGCCGCCGTGATCTCGCACCCGGTGAACCCAGCCCGACAGGCGGACGGTTTCACCGACATTGGCGGCGGTCAGATCGGCGCAGGTGTGGCTGCGATAAGCGTGCATGGATGGTATCCCTTCGGGCGCTGAATTCGTCGCGCCGATACACCGCGATCACGTCGGGAAGTCAAGGGTTGGGGCGCGATGCGGGCCGGAATGCAGACAAATTCGAAAAAATCGCTATCTTTTGGACATGTGAACTTGAATAGTTTTCCCGGCACGCGGGAGCCAGGCCCCTTGAGCAAGGAGGTGTTCGGCCGATGTGGCAAACTGTTTTGGATCGCGTATTGCGGGGTTTCATCACCCGCGGAACTCTGCGGATCACCTATCCTGACGGGACGGCGCGCACCTATGGCGACGCCACGCAGCCAGAGGCGCATGTCACCCTGCATGACCCCGCATTGATGGCGCGCTTGGTGCGCAATCCCGAGATGGCTTTTGGCGAGGGCTACATGGACGGCACCCTTACCGTCGACGAAGGCGGCCTGGAAAGCGCCATGCGGATCGCGATTCGATGCGCGGCCAGCGGGTCATTGCCCCTGCTGCAGCAGATCCAGGACTGGGCCGGGTATCTGCTGCGACCGATCCTGCAGCGCAACTCGGTCCGCTCGGCGCGGCGCAATGTTGCGCATCACTATGACCTGTCCGACGACTTCTACCGGCTGATGCTGGACCCTGACATGCAGTACAGCTGCGCCTATTTCCAGCAGCCCTGGATGACTTTGGAACAGGCACAAGCCGCCAAAAAGGCGCATATCGCGCGCAAGCTGTGCCTTGAACCCGGAATGCGCGTGCTGGACATCGGCTGCGGTTGGGGAGGGCTGGCCCTGACGCTGGGGCGTGACCACGGCGTGCAGGTGACCGGGCTGACCCTGTCGCAGAACCAGCACCGCACCGCGACCAAGCGGGTGCAGCAGGCCGGGCTGACCGACCGCATCGACATTCGGCTGATGGACTACCGGCAGATGCAGGATCAGTTCGACCGGATCGTCTCGGTCGGGATGCTGGAGCATGTGGGCGCGCCACAGCTGCGCACCTATTTCGACCGGGTCGCGGCCCTGTTGAAACCCGACGGCGTGGCGTTGATCCATTCCATCGGCCGCAATGGGCCGCCCACCGGCCAGTCGCCTTGGCTGAACAAGTACGTCTTCCCGGGCGGCTATGTCCCGTCGCTCGAGGAAATCGTCAAACCCGTGGCCCGCACCGGCCTGTGGTTTCTGGATGTCGAAAGCCTGCGGCTGCATTATGCCCTGACCCTGCGCGCCTGGCGCGACCGGTTCGAGAGCAACCTGGATCAGGTACGCGCGATGTATGACGACCGGTTCATCCGCATGTGGCGGTTCTACTTGACCGCCTGCATCCTGGTGTTCGAGGAGCGCGACCAGACCGTTTTCCAACTGCAACTGGGCCATCGCCGCGACGCGGTGCCGTTAACGCGGGACTATCTGTATCAGCCGGGTCAAGACATGCGCAACGCCGCCGAGTAGAGCCCCTAGAACGGGCGCTGCACGTTTCCGGAATAGAAGAACACGCCCAGCCCGGCGGCAAAGATGATGTTGCCCGCGATCGCGTGCAGCAGCACCGCATAGAAGAACGACCCACGCTTTCGGTAGGCCCAGGAAAACAGCAGCCCGCCCGCGAATGTCATCGCGGCGACGATCCAGCTCCAATACATCAGATGGGCAAAGGCAAACAGCCCGGCGTTCAGCAACGGCAAGGCCGTGCCGTCAGGCAGAATCGCGTGATAGCGGCGATAGAACAGTGTGCGGAACAGCAGCTCTTGCGGAAGCGCCGACAGCAACGGATAGCCCAGCCAGATCACGACCAGAAATTCCGGCCGGTTCAGCAGCAGATAAAAGGCCGCATCGGGGCGCGTGGCCATCACCAAGGCCGCACAGATTGCCGCCATTGCGAATGAGAACCCGATCACCTCGGCCCAGCGCCAGTTGCGCCAGCCATAGCGCAGCTCGGCCCAGGAAAAGCCCTGAGTGCGGTGCAGCAGGGCGGTCCCGCCAGCGGTGAAGAAGAACAGGGCCGGAAACATCCAGTCGGGTGGAAACAGAACCGCGATCAGCAAGGGGACCGCGACATAGAACGCCACGAATTCAGCCTTCAGGCGCAGGTTCGACACCTGCAATCCACGCGCAGAACTGCGGTCGCTCATGGCAATATCACTTGGGCCGGGATCAAACCGCGCAAGGAATTGCCCATCCAGACCCGGTGCGCGGCGGCCAGATCATGCAGGGTCAAGACCGCCTCGACCGCGCGTCCGGTTTCGATCAACTCCTCGCGCAGGATGCCCGGCAGCAGGCCCGCCGCAACCGGCGGTGTCAGCAGGCGCCCGCCTTCCGTTTCGACGAACAGGTTGGTGATGGTGCCCTCGCACAGTTCATCCCGTTCGTTCAGGAACAAAAGCTCGTCCACGCCGTCGGGCAATTCCGCCCGCGCCTGATCATAGATCGCGCGGCGGGTGGTCTTGTAACGCAGCCAGATGTCCGAGGACATCAGCCGCGGCGTGGCGATGCCCACCGTCCAGCCCGGCGGGTTGTCCGCCAGAGGCCCCGTGGTGACCTCGGGCTTGCCTGTCATGTCCAGAGTCAACCGGCACCGCAGCGGGTCCGCGCCGGCCACGCCGGCCACTACCTCGCCCACACGCCGCACGTCGAACCGAACACCCAGCCAATCCGCCGTGCGCGCCATGCGCCGCAGGTGGCGCTCCAGCCGCACAAAGCCCTGCCCGGGCCGAAACGCAAAGGTTTCGATCAGACGGAAATCAGGCTCAGTTGGTGCGCGAACCGGGCTTTCCATAGCGCTTCCTCATATTCCGACGCGGCAGTGCTGTCCCAGACGACGCCTCCGCCGACGTTCAGCGTGGCCCGATTGCCCTCGACCATCAAGGTCCGGATCGCGACGTTGAATTCCGACCGCCCATCCGGGGCGGCCCAGCCAATGGTGCCGCAATAGATGTCGCGCGGCCAGGGCTCCAGATCCGAAAGAATCTCCATCGCACGGATCTTGGGCGCCCCGGTGATCGAACCACAGGGAAACAGCGCCGTCAGGATGTCGGACAGCCCGGCCCCCACCTGCAGCCGCGCCTGCACCAGCGACACCATCTGATGCACGGTGGCGTAGGTCTCGACCTTGAACAGCTCGGGCACCTGAACGGTTCCCGGCAGCGCCACGCGGCTGATGTCATTGCGCAGCAGGTCCACGATCATCAGGTTCTCGGCCCGGTTCTTTTCGTCCGAGGACAGGAAATCCCGCCGACGCGCATCCTCGGCCAGATCGGCGCTGCGCGGCTGGGTGCCCTTCATCGGCCGGGTCTCGATCATCCCGTCGGCATCGGTGCGGAAGAACAGCTCGGGCGAGCGGCTGAGCAGATCGGGCAGCCCGTCCTGCTGGACCAGCGCGCCATGGCCGACCGGCTGTCCGGCGGTCAGCGCGGCGTAGAGCGCGGCGCTGTTGCCCTCGGTTTCCAGGTCAATGGGAAATGTCAGGTTGGCCTGATAGATGTCCCCGGCCCCGATCGCATCATGCACGGCGCGGAAGGCTTCGGTATAGCGCGCCTCGCTCCAACGCGGCTGACACGCAGTCAGCCCGGCTGCACCGGACGGCAGGTCGTGCACGCTCGGGCCATCGAATACCCCAAAGCACAACAGCGGCAATCGACGGTTTCCGGGCAGCCTTGCGGTCAGCTTCGGCTCGAGCGCATAACCCAACTCATAACTGGCATAACCGGCCAGCCAACCGCCCTTCGCGCGCGCGTCATCCAGCGCCGCCAAGGCATGGGGCACCTGCTCCGCCCGGTCGGCGCGGATCACCTGGGTAGGCCGGTCGAAACCTGTGCCCGGACCGGCGGGTCCCTGATCGAAACGAATGCGCAATTGCTTCCTCATCTACCGTTCCGCGGCATATAGAGAATACGGTGCCAAGGGAAAGGGGGGAAAGCGGCAATTTCGATTCCGTTTCCGATCCCCCTTGCACCTTTTGCCCGGGTCCCTATAACGCACGACAATTTGGGCGCTTGGGCGGCGCCCGCGACTCGTGCAGAATCGAAGGGACCAGGCCATGCCGAAGAGAACCGACATCCAGTCGATCATGATCATCGGGGCGGGGCCCATTGTCATCGGGCAAGCTTGCGAGTTCGACTATTCCGGCGCCCAGGCCTGCAAGGCCCTGCGCGAGGAAGGTTATCGGGTCATCCTGGTGAACTCGAACCCCGCCACGATCATGACCGACCCGGAACTGGCCGACGCCACATATATCGAGCCGATCACGCCCGAGGTCGTCGCCAAGATCATCGAAAAAGAACGCCCTGACGCCCTGCTGCCCACGATGGGAGGTCAGACCGGCCTGAACACCTCGCTGGCGCTGGAAGAGATGGGCATTCTGGAAAAATTCGGCGTCGAGATGATCGGGGCCAAGCGCGAGGCCATCGAGATGGCCGAGGACCGCAAGCTGTTCCGCGAGGCGATGGACCGCCTGGGCCTTGAAAACCCCAAGGCGACAATCATCACCGCTCCCAAAAAGGCCGATGGCTCTGCCGATCTGGATGCCGGCGTGCAGATGGCCTTGGACGAGCTGGAAAACATCGGCCTGCCCGCGATTATACGCCCCGCCTTTACACTGGGCGGCACTGGCGGTGGGGTGGCTTACAACCGCGAGGACTACATCCATTATTGCCGCTCGGGCATGGATGCCTCGCCCGTGAACCAGATCCTCGTCGACGAAAGCCTTCTGGGCTGGAAGGAATACGAGATGGAGGTGGTGCGCGACAGCGCCGACAACGCCATCATCGTCTGTTCCATCGAAAACGTCGACCCGATGGGCGTGCATACCGGCGACTCGATCACCGTGGCCCCTGCCCTGACCCTGACCGACAAGGAATACCAGATCATGCGCAACGGCTCGATCGCCGTGCTGCGCGAGATCGGCGTGGAAACCGGCGGCTCGAACGTGCAATGGGCAGTGAACCCTGCCGACGGCCGCATGGTCGTGATCGAGATGAACCCGCGCGTGTCGCGCTCGTCGGCGCTGGCGTCCAAGGCGACCGGCTTCCCGATCGCCAAGATCGCGGCCAAGCTGGCGGTGGGCTACACGCTGGACGAATTGGACAATGACATCACCAAGGTCACCCCTGCCAGCTTCGAGCCGACCATCGACTATGTGGTCACCAAGATCCCGAAATTCGCCTTCGAGAAGTTCCCGGGCGCTGAACCCTACCTGACCACCGCGATGAAATCGGTGGGCGAGGCGATGTCGATTGGGCGCACGATCCACGAATCGATGCAAAAGGCGCTGGCTTCGATGGAATCGGGCTTGACCGGCTTTGACGAGGTCGAAATTTCGGGCCTGAGCATCGGCCCTTGGGGCGCTGTCGAAACCAGCGACGACAAGGCGCATGTTATCAAGGCGATCAGCCAGCAGACGCCGGACCGGCTGCGCACCATCGCGCAGGCGATGCGTCACGGGCTGTCGGATGACGAGATCCAGGCGGTCACCAAGTTCGATCCGTGGTTCCTCGCGCGCATCCGTGAGATCGTCGAGGCCGAACGTGACCTGCGCAAGAACGGCCTGCCGGTCACCGAAGAGGGCCTGCGCGCGGTCAAGATGCTGGGCTTTACCGATGCCCGTCTGGCCAAGCTGACCGGCCGCAACGAGGACAACGTGCGCCGCGCCCGTCACAACTTGGGCGTCAAGGCGGTGTTCAAGCGCATCGACACCTGCGCCGCCGAGTTCGAGGCGCAGACGCCCTACATGTATTCGACCTACGAGGCCCCCACGATGGGCGAAGTCGAATGCGAGGCGCGCCCCAGCGACCGCAAGAAGGTGGTCATCCTGGGCGGCGGCCCGAACCGGATCGGTCAGGGGATCGAGTTCGACTATTGCTGCTGTCACGCCTGTTTCGCACTGACGGATGCCGGGTATGAGACCATCATGGTCAACTGCAACCCCGAGACGGTGTCGACCGACTATGACACGTCGGACCGCCTGTATTTCGAGCCGCTGACCTTTGAACACGTCATGGAGATTCTGCGGGTCGAGCAGGAGAACGGCACCCTGCACGGCGTGATCGTGCAGTTCGGCGGCCAGACGCCGCTGAAGCTGGCCAACGCGCTGGAACAGGCCGGCATCCCGATCCTCGGAACCTCGCCGGACGCCATCGACCTGGCCGAAGACCGCGAGCGGTTCCAGGCGCTGGTCAACCAGCTGGGGCTGAAGCAACCCAAGAACGGTATCGCCTCGACCGACGCGCAAGCGCTGGAAATAGCCGAGAAGATCGGATTCCCGCTGGTGATCCGCCCGTCATACGTTCTGGGTGGCCGCGCGATGGAGATTGTGCGCGACATGGATCAGCTGAAGCGCTACATCAACGAGGCCGTGGTGGTTTCGGGCGACAGCCCGGTTCTGCTCGACAGCTACCTAGCCGGTGCGGTTGAGCTGGATGTGGATGCGCTGTGCGACGGCAAGGATGTGCATGTGGCGGGCATCATGCAGCATATCGAAGAGGCCGGCGTGCATTCCGGCGACTCGGCCTGTTCGCTGCCGCCCTACTCGCTGTCGGCCGAGGTCATCGCCGAGATCAAGGAGCAGACCTACAAGCTGGCCAAGGCGCTGAACGTGGTCGGCCTGATGAACGTGCAGTTCGCGATCAAGGATGGCGAGATCTACCTGATCGAGGTCAACCCGCGCGCCAGCCGCACCGTGCCCTTCGTGGCCAAGGCAACCGACAGCGCAATTGCCTCGATCGCCGCGCGGGTGATGGCGGGCGAACCGCTGTCGAACTTCCCGCAGCGTCCGCCCTACAAGGAGGGCCAAGACACCGAGATCGCCGACCAGATGACCCTGGCCGACCCGAACATGCCGTGGTTCTCGGTGAAAGAGGCAGTGCTGCCCTTTGCCCGTTTCCCCGGCGTCGATACCATCCTTGGCCCCGAGATGCGCTCGACCGGCGAGGTCATGGGCTGGGACCGCGACTTCCCCCGCGCCTTCCTCAAGGCGCAGCTGGGCGCCGGCATGGTGCTGCCGTCCAAGGGGCGGGCCTTCATTTCGATCAAGGATGCCGACAAGGGCGCGTTGATGCTGGAGGCGGCGAAGGTTCTGGTGGAACAGGGCTTTACGCTGGTCGCAACGCGCGGCACGCAGACCTGGCTGGACAGCCAGGGCGTACCCTGTGACGTGGTCAACAAGGTCTATGAAGGCCGCCCCGACGTGGTGGACATGCTGAAGGACGGTCAGGTGCAGCTGGTGATGAACACCACCGAGGGCGCGCAGGCCATCGAGGACAGCAAGGCGATCCGCTCGATCGCTTTGTATGACAAGATTCCCTACTATACCACGGCCGCAGCCAGCCACGCCGCTGCGTTGGCCATCAAGGCGCAGGCCGAGGGCGATGTAGAAGTCAGGTCTCTGCAGGGCTGATACGCGTAAAGGGCAAAGCCCGATAGAACCACGCCGAACTGGTGCGCTCCGTGCGGCGGGGCGCCCTTTCCGCACCCGTGTCGCGCAGGTTGCGGCAAGGTGGGATCAGGCCCAGGCCAGGGCAGTGCCGATAATGACGAGGGTGATGCCCAGTCCCTCGCGGTAGGAAAAGGACTCGCCGAACAGAAAGAAAGAGGCGATGGCGATCAGCACGACCTCGGCCCCCAGAATGCCGGTATAGATGATGCCCAGCCGTTCGTCGCGCAGCGCGGCGAGTTCCAGCGTGGCGGCAGCCAGCAAGGTGGCGACGATCAGCAGCCCCAGCCCGAGGCCGGGAAGCTTCCACCAGAACTTCATCGAGATCATGGCCACGGAATAGAGACCCGCCGATCCAAACGCGATGATGGGGATCATGGACATGGGGCCTCCGCCGCTGGTTTCCGTTGGGTCAATCTTAGCAGGTGCGGGTCAGCGGGGCTGTGAAGTGGCTCACATTGCGGGGAGGCCCCTCCCAGACTTGTCGACGGGTGGCAGGATCAGTTCAGGCCGAGCATGTCCTTGGCCTTGGCCAGCGTATCGACCGAGGCCTGGTGATCCCCGGCGTCGTGCAGTTGCTGGCCTTCGTCGCGCAGGGCCTCGACCTGCGCGACCTGCTCGTCGCTGAGCTCGGTGCCTGCCGCCAGCGCCGCGTTGATGGCGGCGATGTCGGTGGGGCATTGAGATGCGAAAGCGGGCACGGCGAACAGCCAGAGTGCGGATGCGATCGTCAGATGTTTCATCGGTATATCCTCCCATGGTGAGGGACGGAGGTTATCACGAAACGCTCTCCGGCTCAGCGGACCTTGGTCGGGTGAAATCGTGCCCGGCGGCCAGCGCGCGTGTGGCGGTTGGTCAGCAGAGATGACGGCAGCGCCGGCCCGAGGGGGTGAGACCCGTTTAAGAAACGGTCCGGTGGACCGTTTCAGGGCCGAACGGGCGGAGCCCCGGGGCGCAAACGCGCCGCCAGTTTTGCCGAAGGCAAACCCTCGGTTTGACGGGAGCGGGTCGGCGCGGCCCGGCGGGGCCGCTGGGTGGGTGGGTTGATATGGGTGATGGGCGTGAACACCTATCCTACGTTTGCTGCCACCTACCAAGTTTATCCGCTTTAGCATGGCTTGGCGATCCGACATTGGGGTTGACCGTTTGAAAGGCATTTACCGGGATACTAGACATTGGTCGGGAATAGATTTGACGTTTGATGCGCGAGCGGATCGCGATCGCCGGCGCACGTTAAGATGCGACCAAAGCCTGCATTTTAATCTTGTCGATTGACATAGACTCATTTCAACCTAAAGAGGAGTCGCGCTGCATTGCCTCCAAATGAAACTCATCGTCAGGAAACAGTTCAAATGGAATCCACAAACTGGCTTGCCGTACTTGCCGTACTCGCTTCTCCGATCACGATGATCATAGTTTCAGGGGCCGCTTGGATACTTGCCCCCAAAATGGCAGAAGAAATCCGAAACAATTTCCGCCAAGCAAAGGCTGAAGAGCTAGAGGGAGATGCCCTTAAAAGGCTCGAAGAAATAGTAAGAGCCTGCGAAAAGGAGAAAGCGCGGTTTCGCGACGGATATGTCCACGGAGCAGCAGAAATAGAGGGAGAGAGAGAACGAGTTTCAGCCGTCTCTTCAGAAATCGTAGAAAAAGCTACGATAATCCTTCAATCTTATCGCGACGCGATCAAGGAATACGCTGACTGTTCACTGAAATACTATGTTAGGCACTATGAGGCGCATGCGCTTCTGGAAAAGGTTGAAAACGAAGTTCAACGAGAGCGAAAAGATTGGATTGAGAATAAGGACCGGAAATTTACAGAGAACGTTGCCAGAAACCACTTTGGGAAATTGATAGAAGGCCTAGTTGAAGTACAAAAAGCGCTTGGAACTTCTACATCATGATCCGGCTTTGGAGAACTCTCACTTCGGAACACCGCTCCGTTTGACTTCAGCGGCTAGCTAGAAAGTTGCTTTCACGGTGTACCCGTTGACTATCAAGCCCAACCGTTTCCAAGAGTCCCAACATCTATTCCCGCAGTCTACTGCGCCAACAGACACGAAGATGGACAGCCTCAGCTGTCCATCTTCAACGCCGAAATAAACGCTTCCTGCGGGATGTCGACCTTGCCGAACTGGCGCATCTTCTTCTTGCCGGCCTTCTGCTTTTCCAGCAGTTTCCGCTTCCGCGTGGCGTCTCCGCCATAGCATTTCGCGGTCACGTCCTTGCGCAGCGCGGATAGGGTCTCGCGGGCGATGACCTTGCCGCCGATGGCCGCCTGGATCGGGATCTTGAACATGTGGCGCGGGATCAGCTCTTTCAGCTTTTCGCACATGGCGCGGCCGCGGGTCTCGGCGCGGTCGCGGTGGACCATGACCGACAGCGCGTCCACGGGCTCGTCATTCACCAGGATCGACATCTTGACCAGGTTGTCCTGCCGGTAGCCCGTCATCTGGTAGTCGAAGCTGGCATAGCCCTTGGTCACCGATTTCAGGCGGTCGTAGAAGTCGAAGACGACCTCGTTCAGCGGCAGGTCATAGACGACCATGGCGCGCTGCCCCGCATAGGTCAGGTCCATCTGGATGCCGCGGCGGTCCTGGCAGAGTTTCAGCACGTCGCCAAGGTATTCATCCGGCACGAGGATGGTGGCCTTGATGCGCGGTTCTTCCAAGTGGTCGACCTTGGACATGTCGGGCATGTCGGCGGGGTTGTGCAGCTCGATCATCTCGCCGTCTTTCATGTAGACGTGATAGATCACCGAGGGCGCGGTGGTGATGAGCTCGATATCGTATTCGCGTTCGATGCGGTCACGGATGACCTCGAGGTGCAGCAGGCCCAGGAAGCCGCAGCGGAAGCCAAAGCCCAGCGCGGCCGAGGTTTCCATCTCGAAAGAGAAGCTGGCGTCGTTCAGGGCCAGTTTCTCGATCGCGTCGCGCAGGTCTTCGAATTCGGCGCTGTCCACGGGGAAGAGGCCGCAGAACACCACCGGCTGCGCGGGTTTGAAGCCCGGCAGAGCGGTTTCGGCACCGTTGCGGTCATTGGTGATGGTGTCGCCGACGCGGGTGTCGCGCACCTGCTTGATCGAGGCGGTGAGAAAGCCGATCTCACCCGGGCCCAAGCTGTCGACCATCTGCATCTCGGGGCGGAAGACGCCGACGCGGTCGACATGGTGCAGGGTGCCGTTCGACATGAACTTGACACGCATCCCTTTTTTCAGAACGCCGTCCATGATGCGCACAAGGACGATCACGCCGAGGTAGGAGTCATACCAGCTGTCGACCAGCATCGCCTTGAGCGGCGCGTCGCGCTCGCCCTTGGGCGCGGGCAGCTTGTGCACGATCGCCTCGAGCGTTTCGTGGATGCCCTGCCCCGTCTTGGCGCTGACCTGAATGGCGTCGGTGGCGTCGATTCCGATCACGTCCTCGATCTGTTCGGCGACGCGGTCGCAGTCGGAGGCCGGCAGGTCGATCTTGTTCAGCACCGGCACGATCTCGTGGTCGGCGTCGATGGCCTGATAGACATTGGCCAGCGTCTGCGCCTCGACCCCTTGCGTCGAGTCAACCACCAGCAAAGAGCCTTCGACCGCGCGCATCGAGCGGCTGACCTCGTAGGCGAAGTCCACGTGGCCGGGGGTGTCAATCAGGTTCAGCACATACTTTTCGCCATTGTCGGCGGTATAGTCGATGCGGACCGTGTTGGCCTTGATGGTGATGCCGCGCTCGCGCTCGATATCCATGCTGTCGAGCAGCTGTTCCTTCATGTCACGATCCTGCACCGTTCCGGTCTCTTGGATGAGCCGGTCGGCAAGGGTGGATTTGCCATGGTCGATATGCGCGACGATGGAGAAATTGCGGATATGAGCGAGGTCTGTCATGAAGGGGGATATGTCCGCAGATTGTCACCTCGTCAAGCAGGGAAGCGCAGGGTAGAAGGGGTCACGAGCGACTTTGGCAACCGACGTTTACCCGTTGTTGGGACTGACAGGCGAAGCTGCGGCACCGGGCGAGGCGTGAAGGCAGGACATGGCGGACTATTCGATCTACGTTTTGGGCGAATCGCAGATGACCATCTCGGGCGGCGAACAGTTGGACGGCGTCACCCAAGGGGACGGCTCGCACCTGGTGGGGCAGACGATCACCTTCAACACGGTCAACCCGACCGAAATATTCATCTCCGACGCCGGCGCCGACACCGATTTTCGCGACAATGATTCCGATCAGGTGCTGAACGGAGACCAGACCATTGACGGAACGCTGTTCACAAGCGGCACGCAGGTCGAGGCCGAATACGGCATCACCCTGACCGACGGCACCAATACCTGGCAGGCGGTGGCGTTCAACGTGAACAACTCCTCGCCTAGCTATGCCACCGTCGAGGGGCTCGCCTTCATCGGCGGACCCGGAAGCTTTCCGCCCGCAGGCGTCCCTTTGACGGTGGTCAGCGCGCAGGAAGGGCCCAATTTCGATTCAAGCGCCTATGTCACGCCGATCTGCTATGCGCCCGGCACCCTGATCGAGACCGAGCGCGGCCAGATCGCGGTCGAGAATCTTGCCGTGGGCGACCGGGTTTGGACGCTGGATCACGGGTGTCAGCCGGTGCAGTGGGTCGGTCGGCAGAGCGTGATCGCCGCCGGACGGTTCCGCATGGTAACGATACCAGCGGGAACCTTGGACAATACGGCTCCGCTGTGCGTGTCGCAGCAGCACCGGCTTTTGGTTGCGCATCCGTCGGTTGAGTTGATGTTCGGGATGGATCAGGTTTTCGTGCCGGCCATCAGCCTTGTCGACGCGGGCGCTGCTGCGCTGTCGCCGGCCCTCACGGTGACGTATCACCATTTCATGCTGGACCGGCACGCCATCGTACGCGCCAACGGCGCCCTTTCCGAAAGCCTGCTGGTATCGGCGGCGCAGTCGGGCACGCCAGATGCGCTGTTCTTCCCTGACCTCGATGGGGCTGCGCGCATGGTAATTGCCCGGCCTGCTCTGACCCGTCGCGAAGGCGCGACGCTGATGCATGAGATGATGCGTGTTGATCGGGATCGAGGTTTGATTCATACTGCGCGCAGCTGAGAGAGGCGCAAGACCTCTCCGGGCAGGCAAAGCGAGGCATGAGCATGAAACACTTCCTATTGATTGCGGTTTGCGCATCGACGCTGACGGCGGTGGCGCCGGCCATGTCCGACGCGGCGCAGATCAAACGGGCCTGTCTGGCGTCGGACCGCACCGCCGCGACACGGCAACGGTGCAACTGCATCCAGAGCGTCGCCGACCAGGTGCTGACCCGCAGCGACCAAAAAACCATCGCCAAATGGTTTACCGACCCGAACCAGGCGCAGGCAATCAAAATGTCGAAAAGCGCCCGCGACGATGCTTTGTGGGAACGGTATCAGGCCTTTGGGCAGGTCGCTCAGGCCAGTTGCAGCTAGGAGGGCAACGGGCCAGTGCTTGACCTGACCTGTGCCGAACCGCAGGAATGGCGCAGCGAAAGGTGTGTTGCATGGGAATGAAGGGGCTGACCCTGCGTGGGCTGGAAGTATTTGCGGCCCTTGCGCGGACCGGTTCGGTGGCGCAGGCCGCCGAGATCACGGGGCTCAGCCAGCCGTCGGTCAGCCAGCAGTTGCGCAATCTGGAAAAGGCGTTAGGCACCGATCTGGTCGATCACGGCCGCCGCCCCATGCGCCTGACGCCCGCCGGGCGCAGCTTTCTGGCCCGGGCCGAGGCGGTTCTGGCCGAGCTGCAGATGGCCCAAAGCGAGCTTTCGGTCATGGACCTGGGCCATTTGACAACCCTGTCGATCGGGCTGATCGACGATTTCGACAATGACCTGACCCCTCGCCTGGCCACGCTTCTGGCCGAGCGTCTGACCCGGTCGCGGTTCAAGTTGATCACCCTGTCCAGCCTGGATCTGTTCCGCGCGCTCGAAGACCAGAGCCTGCACATGGCCGTATCGGCTCACAGCGGCGAGGTTCTGGAGGACGTGGTCGAATATCCGCTGGTGCAGGACCCGTTCATCCTTGTGGCGCCCAACGGCAGCGCTGTGGACGAGGAAGCCCTGCGATCCCTTCCGTTTTTGCGCTATGCGCGCGAACAGTTGATCAGCCGCCAGATCGAAAGCCATCTGGCCCGCGCGCAGCTTGAGTTCGAGGACCGGTTCGAGATCGGCTCGCACCTGGCGTTGATGGCGATGGTCGCGCGCGGGCTGGGCTGGGCGATCACCACGCCGCTGGGCTACATGCGGGCCGCCCGGTTCCATGACGGGCTCGAGGTGCACCCCGCCCCGTTCGGCGCTGCGTCGCGCAGGATTTCCCTGTTCACCCGGTCCGACTGGTCCGATCAGGTCCCGCGCGAGGTGGCCGGCATGACCCGCCACCTGATGCAGAGCCAGATGATCGACCCTTGCCTGACCCGTCTGCCCTGGCTGTCCGGGCAGTTCAGGGTGATCGGAGGTTAGGCGTCCAGATACGCGATCAGCCCGTCGACGGCGGTTTCGATCAGATCCAGCGCGCCGTCGAAGTCGCGCGTATAATACGGATCGGGCACATGATCGGCGCCGGTCTGGGCCGCGAAATCGGTCAGCAGGCGCACCGGGGTTTCATTGCCCGCCGGGCGAAGCGCTTCGATCTTGGCGATGTTGCCGTCATCCATCCCGACGATCAGGTCGAACCGGTCGAAATCGGCGGCAATGAACTGTCGCGCGCGCAGGTCACTCAGGTTCAGCCCACGGGCACGGGCTGCGCGCTGCATTGGGCCATAGGGCGGATCGCCCACATGCCAGTCCGAGGTGCCGGCGCTGTCGGCGGCGTGGTGGTGCGCGCGGGCGCGGAAAACGCCCTCAGCGGCGGGCGAGCGGCAGATATTGCCGAGGCAGACAAACAGGATACGCTGTGACATGACTCGGGTGTAGCGCGCGGAGGGCGGATGGGAAAGATCGTGATTTTGACCGGGGCCGGGATTTCGGCCGAAAGCGGGCTGGGCACCTTTCGCGACGAAGGCGGGCTGTGGGCGCAACACCGGATCGAGGACGTGGCCACTCCCGAGGGCTTTGCCCGCGACCCCGCGCTGGTTCACGCCTTCTACAACGCGCGCAGGGTGCAGGCGGCGCAGGCGCAGCCGAACGCGGCCCACCGGGCGCTGGCCCGGCTGCAGCGCGACTGGCCCGGCGAGGTGGTGATGGTGACGCAGAACGTGGATGGCCTGCACGAAGCCGGGGGCGCGACCGGTGTGATCCACATGCACGGCACGTTGGCCGGCGCGCTCTGCGCGGCCTGTGGCCACCGCTGGCCCGCCCCGGCCGAAATGGCTGTGTATGAATCCTGCCCCGCCTGCGCCGGTCTGACCGCGCGGCCCGATATCGTCTGGTTCGGCGAGATGCCGTATTTCATGGATCAGATCTATGGCCACCTGGCGCAGGCCGATATCTTCGCGGCCATCGGCACCTCGGGACAGGTCTACCCGGCCGCGGCCTTCGTACACGAGGCGATCGCCGCCGGCGCGCGAACGGTCGAGCTGAACCTGGAGCCCTCGGCAGGCGTATCCAGTTTCGACGAGACCCTGTTCGGACCGGCAACGCAGGTGGTGCCGCACTGGGTCGATCTCCTGTTGGCTCAGAGGTGACTTGAGGCCGCCCCGCAGGCTATGCTGAACCAAACCAGACAGGGAGTTTGCAATGACCGAACCGGACAGGCCGCAGGGCGAGGTCTTGGATGACGGCGCGCTGGATGGGCGTGCAGCGCTAGGGGAAACCCTTGCTGACCTGTGGTGGACCTTCCTGTTGCGCGGGTTGCTGGCGGGGGCGGTGGGCATCGCGGCGCTGTTCTGGCCTACCGGCAGCATCGCGCTGCTGCTGCGACTGGTGGGTGTTCTGCTGATCCTCGATGGCGGGCTGACGCTGCTAGGCTTTGGCCGGCGCGGGTTGATCGGCGGTGCGGGTTTCGGCGCGGTGCTGATCGGGCTGGTCCTGCTGATCTGGCCCGAGGGCACCGCCAGACTGGCGTTCTTCCTGCTGGGGGCCTGGGCGCTGATCATCGGCATCGGGTCGCTGATGTCGCTGGGTCAGATGCACCCGCTGGACCCCGAGCGAGCCACGGTACGCAACTCGGGCCTTGTGGCGCTGGTGATCGGGCTGGTGCTGATCTTCTGGCCCGGCAGCGGGCTGGTGGCGTTGGGCTGGGCCATCGCCTTTTCCGCGCTGGCTTTCGCCGCGGTCATGCTGTTCATGGCGGCCCGGTTCAAGCGCGCGGGCGATCGGGTGACCATCCGCACCGTCAACAGATAAGGCCGACGCAAACAGGCCGGGCATTGCCCGGCCTGACGCATGGATGACGGCCGCAGCGCGGCCCGAAGACAGGCGTGCCTTCAGTTCGAATGCTTCATGTGGCCGTCCTGGCGCTCGAGATCGACTGGGATCTCGACCTGCACCTCGCCGGCCTGCTCGAACACCAGCGTGACCGGAATTTTCGCACCCTGCTC
This sequence comes from Ruegeria sp. BHSB172, assembly GCF_059613165.1. Classification (NCBI taxonomy): domain Bacteria; kingdom Pseudomonadati; phylum Pseudomonadota; class Alphaproteobacteria; order Rhodobacterales; family Roseobacteraceae; genus Ruegeria; species Ruegeria sp. BHSB172. The sequence goes on along the minus strand of NZ_JBXWRZ010000021.1, from coordinate 4,748 downwards.
GAACGGCTTTTTGATCCCCATGAACATCACGTGGTCGCCGCCACGTTGCAGCATGTGGGCTTCGCCGGCCGGGATGGCAAAGCCTTCCTCGACCTGCATCATCTTGGCGACGCCGTTCTCGTCGATCTTGTGCGTGTGCAGCTCGACCCGCGCGGCGACGTCCGACTGGGCCGAAACCAACCGGTCATCAATGTCGCCGGTGTTCTTGATCATCATGAATGCCGCACCGGCCTTGGCGTTCATGCCCGAGGATCGGGCATAAGCATCCTCGACCGAGATGATGCTGTCGGCAAAAGCGGCGGTGGACAAGACGGTAGCAGCCAAAGTGGCCAGAAAAGTGGATTGGAAGCGCATTTGGGCCTCTCCTTGAAACGTGTCTGAATGTTTTGGAAACGATCTCAGACGCGGATCGGAGGCCCCCTGGCCGATTGACCGTGGACCAGCGCGACCACCAAATCAGAGGTTCCGCGCAGCGGGCCGGGCTGGACCCGATCCGGTGCATGAGGATGCGGTAGCTGGTCGGCAAACACCGCCCCCAGAAGACTGAGAGCATAGTCCGGGCAATAATGCGGCGCCTTGGTCGGCTGGCCGTTTTCGTCCATGTAGACCACGACCGGCCCCGTGCCGGTACACAGCACCATCTGCCCCACGGCCCTGTCCATGCCGCGCGAGGCGGCAACGCTCTGTGCTGTCAGCGCAAGAAGCAGCGACAGGGCAATCGGCAGGATCGTACGCAGGGTCCGGGTCATCTCGCCCGAGGTATAGGCGCGATCGAGGAAATCCGACAAGGGGATTGACCCGCCTGAGACAGTTTGGCGCTGCAAAAAAACGGGGCGGCCAAAAAATGGGCTGCCCCGTGTCCAGTTGTCAGGGAGGTCAGAAAAAATCGCGGTCGTCGCGCTGGGTCGTCAGGCCTGTGTGCAGGCGGTTCACCCGCCGTTGCATCCGGGTGCAAATGGATACCGACTCGACCAGAATTGTCGAAAGGACTGAAAGAAATTTGGAGGTTTTCGCAGACATCTCATCGCTCCGCCGCTGCAATACGTACATGCTTAAGAAGATTCTCGCGCATTGTATGTGAACAATTTCACCGTTTGACGCGAAATTGTTTGGCGTCAAGGATGCGCGCCCGCGAAGGCCCAAACCCGTACAAAGATGTCTGCGCAACGAAGAGCCCCCGCGCCAACAGGCACGGGGGCTAAAAACAAGACCTGTGGGGAAATCAGGCCGAGGCTTGTGCCTTGGCGATTTCCTTCTTCACTTTCAGTGCGTTCGGGGACAGATCCTCATCCTTGGCCTTGGCCAGGAAGGCGTCCAGACCACCGCGGTGGTCGACCGAGCGCAGGGCAGCCGCCGAGATGCGCAGCTTGACGCCGCGACCCAGCGTTTCCGACTGCAGGGTCACGTCGTTCAGGTTGGGCAGAAAGCGACGCTTGGTTTTGTTGTTGGCGTGGCTGACATTGTTGCCAGTCATCGGGCCTTTTCCGGTCAGTTCGCAACGGCGCGACATGGTTTCATCCTTTGTTTCTGGTGGGCCGGGCTGCTGCACGCGGCCAAATCACAAGGGGCGCAACCCGAAGTCGCGCCCGAAAACTGGTTGGATGCGTTTAGTGGGAATCGCTTCAAGGGTCAAGACGGGTAGCGCGAAATCTTTGCTCCCCCTCCCGATCATGTTCCCGCACCCCAGTTTTCGGCCAGCAACGGTTTTGCGTTGCGCAGGTGCCGCGCGATTAATCGGGCCTGCTGGCGCCCGCGTGGAATGGTGCGAGCCGGGTTCGACACGTGAACCCCGCCTGCCAATTGCGGAAAGATGGCGAGGATCTCTTCTCGCGCTTTTGCGCCCAGCGACCGCAGCGCCTCGGGGCCGGTGAACAGGCTTTCGGTTGGAGCGCCCTCGGCAAACACGATTCGGTGCTGGTCGAACAGCAGGTGGAAATACTCCACCCCCGGAATGGCGTCATCGACGAAGATGCCCGGCAGCGCCGTCAGCCTGATGGCGGGGATCAACACCTGATCCTGCCCGAACATTCGCCGCGCGATGGGGGACTGGACCAGCATCCGGTGCTGCCGAGACACCAGCAGATCGCGCGCAGGCAGCCCGGCCCCAAGCGCACCGGCAAGGATCCGCACCGGGGCCAGCTTGGGGTTTGCCCGGATCTCGGTCGCGCTGAACGCGCGACATCCGATCCAGCGGATCGGCTGGTCGCCGCCCGAATCGGTCCGGACCAGCTGCCCAAGGCGCAGGTTCTGGATGGGCGCCGGACCATGCGGTGTCAGGATGCGCGCGCCACGGGTGAAGCAGGGGACGCCGGATCCTTTTTCGAACTGCGAATAGGTGATCGTCTGGCCGGATGGCAGGGCGAAGGATCCGCTGGTTAGAGAATAGCTGGTGCCATCGACGACAGTGAACGTGCCAAAGCTGCTGTCGGTGACGACCGTCCCGGCCGGCAAGTTGAGCGTATCGCTACCCGACCCGCCCTGGATGTCGCCGGACACCGAGGTTGCCTGCAGCGTCAACGTGTCATTGCCACTGCCGAGGCGGATGTTGCCGATGGTCGAGCCTTGCACCGTCACGGTGTCGTCGTCGGCACCGGCGGTCAGGCGACCGCCAATGGAGCTGTTGATGATCGTCAGCGTGTCGATCCCGGCATTGCCGCGCACCGAACCGGAAATCGTACTGTTGGAAACGGTCACGACATCATTGCCGCCACGCGCGCGAATGCCGTCGATCGGGCTGCCTTGCGGAGAGCCGTTCAGCGTACCGCTGTCATTGCTGACATCGATATTGTCGTTGCCATTCGTCCCGTTGATATTGGGCATGGTCGGCCCGTCCCGTCGCGTTTGCCCGTCCTGCGTGCAAGATATGGCGCCCTGTCAAATGCAGCCGGCCGGCCTCGGTTTTCGCGTTCAGGCTACATGACAACACGCTGCTGCACAAAGCTTTCGTTGCCGCGCCCACAGGGCGCCTAGATCTGCGCAAGCGCCTGCAACATCCGTTCAGCCGCGGCCGAGGGGCTGAGCCGCCCTGCCCCGACCTCGGCGCCCAGCCGATCCATCTCGGACCGGGCCCGCGGGGTCTCCAGCTTGGCGAGCAGGGCGTGACGCACCTCTTGGTCGAACCAATAGCGGGCCTGTTCGGCGCGGTTGGCATCCCAATGCCCGTTCTGTTTGCGCCAGTCGGCCACGGCCTGCATCTCGGCCCAGGCCTGGTCCAGGCCGCGCTCCTCGACCGCCGAGACTGTCATCGCCTTGGGAAATCCCTCGGGGTCCTGCGGGCGTTTACGCAGCAGGCGCAGCGCCCCGGCATAATCGGCGCAGGTGCGGGTAGCGGTGGCTTTCAGGTCGCCGTCGGCCTTGTTCACAAGGATCATGTCGGCCATCTCCATGATGCCCCGCTTGACGCCCTGCAATTCGTCCCCGCCGGCCGGGGCCAACAACAGAAGGAACAGGTCAGACATTTCCGACACCACGGTCTCCGACTGGCCCACGCCCACCGTTTCGATCAGCACCACGTCGAACCCGGCCGCCTCGCACAGGGCGATGGCCTCGCGCGTGCGGCGGGCGACGCCGCCTAGGTGGCTCTGGCTGGGTGAGGGGCGGATGAAGGCGTTCGGCTCGCGGCTGAGGCGTTCCATCCGGGTCTTGTCGCCTAGGATCGAGCCGCCGGACCGGGCCGAGCTGGGATCGACCGCCAGAACCGCCACCCGCAGTCCCTGCCCGATCAGCATCATGCCGAAACTCTCGATGAAGGTGGATTTGCCTACCCCCGGCGTTCCCGACAGGCCGATGCGCAGCGCCTGCCGCCCGGCGCCCGACAGAGCGTCGAGCAGCTGCGCCGTTTGGGCGCGGTGATCGGCGCGGGTGCTTTCGACAAGGGTGATCGCGCGGGCCAGCGCCCGGCGGTCGCCTTTGAGGATCCTGTCGGCAAGCTCGGCTGTGGTCATGGGCGGGGTCCTTCGTCGAAATCTGCCCTAGATGACGGGGATGGGCCGAGTTTGTCCAGTACCGCCGCGCGCGGGATTTGACGCAGGCGTTCTGGACCTTGGACGGGGCTTTGGCGATAAGGCGGCATGACCCGTCTACCGATCGACGATGCCCTGCCCGACCTGATCGCCGCGCTGCGCGCGCGCGGCCGCGCAGTGCTGCAGGCTCCGCCCGGGGCCGGCAAGACCACGCGCGTGCCGCTGGCGATGCGCGACGCCGGCCTGTGCGACGGGCGGATCGTGATGCTGGAACCGCGGCGGCTGGCCGCCCGCGCCGCCGCCGAACGCATGGCCGAGACACTGGGCGAACGCGCGGGCCAGACCGTCGGCTATCGCGTGCGGGGCGAGGCGAAAGTGTCGAAAGCCACCCGGATCGAGGTGGTGACCGAAGGCATCCTGACCCGGATGCTGCAATCCGAACCCGACCTGCCCGGTGTGGGTGCGGTGATCTTCGACGAATTCCACGAACGCTCTTTGAACGCCGATCTGGGGCTGGCCCTGTGTCTCGAGGTCGCCGGTGCGCTGCGCGACGACCTGATCCTGCTGGCAATGTCGGCCACGCTGGATGCCGATCCGGTGGCGCGGTTGATGCACGCGCCGCTTGTGACATCCGAGGGGCGCAGTTTTCCGGTTCAGACCCGCTGGCTGGACCGCCCGCTGGGCCCGCAGGCGCGGCGGCTGGACGCGTTGGTCGACCTGGTGGTTCAGGCCGAGCGCGAGACCCGCGCCACCGGCGGCGGCATTCTGGTGTTCCTGCCGGGCGAG
>NZ_JBXWRZ010000020.1:0-52162 GCF_059613165.1 Ruegeria sp. BHSB172 | reverse complement strand
CTATGGGAAAGGATAGCGCAAATGTACCTGTTCTTGGCATTTTTGTTGGTGCCGATCGTCGAAATCGCCCTGTTCATCCAGGTTGGCGGGCTGATCGGCCTGTGGCCAACGCTGGCGATCGTGGTGCTGACGGCGGTTCTGGGCACCGTGATGGTGCGCAACCAGGGCCGGATGGCGCTGGAGAAACTGCAGCGCAGCTTTGCCGAACTGGACGACCCGACCGAGCCGCTGGCCAGCGGGGCTATGATCCTTGTCTCGGGTGTGCTGCTGCTGACGCCGGGGTTCTTCACCGATGCGGTGGGATTTGCGCTGCTGATCCCGGCGGTCAGGGCCGGCGTGTTCCGCTGGCTGAAATCGCGCGTCACGGTCACGCAGTTTCAGATGGGCGGCGCCACGCGGCACGAGGGCCCGTTCGCGCCGGGCGACATCATCGACGGCGAATTCACCGAGGTCCGCCCCCGTTCGAACCCGCCGCGTCCTTCGAAATGGGTAGAAGGCCCCCACCGGCATTGAGGTGCCGCGCCCAACTTGCTAAGCAGTGGCGAATTTCATTTTTGGAGCCGTTCCATGACCGAAGACACCGCCGCAGGCAACACCGAAGCCCCCGCCAACCCGCAAGTCAAGATGCGGGTCCTGGGCCAGTTCATCCGGGACATGTCGTTTGAAAACGTGATGGCGCAGAAAGGCGTTTCGGGCGACGTGCAGCCCGAAATCTCGGTTCAGGTGAACCTGGATGCGAAAAAACGCCCGGTCGAAAACCAGTACGAAGTTTCGATCAAGCTCAAGCTGACCTCGAAGGCCAAGGGCATGGAGGACGTCCTGTTCCTGTGCGAGATCGACTATTGCGGGTTGTTCCACGTGGAGGGCGTGCCAGAGGACCAGCTGCACCCGTTCCTGCTGATCGAATGCCCGCGCATGCTGTTCCCGTTCCTGCGCCGGATCGTCAGCGACATCACCCGCGATGGCGGCTTCCCGCCGGTGAACCTGGACAATATCGATTTCGTCGCGCTGTATCGCAACGAACTGATGCGCCGTCAGGCCGAGCAGGCCAACAAGACTGAAGCCTGATACGGACCCCGCGCCTGACCGGGTCAGGCGCGGGTCCACAGGGCGTTGTCGCCCAGTTTCTTCACGAAAGCTTCATGCGCGGTGCGCTCCTCCGCGGTGATCCGCGGGGGCAGGGGCGTCGGCCGCGGGCCCGGGCGCCAGGTCTCGCCGCCACCGCTGGTTTCCGAGCGGGCTGCGGACAGGCCGAAATCGGGCTGTCGTCCGCCGATCAGCTCAAGATAGACCTCGGCCAGGATTTCCGAGTCGAGCAACGCGCCGTGCAGAACGCGGTTCGAGTTGTCGATATTGAACCGTCGGCACAGCGCATCCAGCGAGGCGGGCGACCCGGGAAACCGCTTGCGCGCAATCGCCAGTGTATCCAGCGCCTGATCCATTGGGATCGGGGGCAGGCCCATCCATCCCAGCTCGGCATTGAGAAATTTCATGTCGAAGGCGGCGTTGTGGATCACCAGCCGCGCATCACCTACGAAATCGCGGAAGGCCTGCCCAATTTGGGCAAAAACGGGTTTGTCCTTCAGGGTGATCTGGCCCGGTTCAGGTTTTTGCGGCGGCTCCAGCAGGTCGGGGCCGATACCGTGCACACCGAAGGCCTCGGCCGGCATCGAACGTTCTGGGTTGATATAGACGTGATAGGTCTCGCCCGTGGCGACGTGGTTCCACAGCTCGATGGCGCCGATCTCGACGATCCGGTCGCCGCTTTCGGGATCGAATCCGGTGGTTTCCGTATCCAATACGATTTCACGCATCTGCCAATCCTGCCCTGATCTGCCTGACCACATCCTGCACCTGTGCGCGGGCGTGGTCCAGAGTGTCGGTGACGATCACGAAATCCGACCGCGCGCATTTCTCGTCATTCGGCATCTGTTTGGCGCGGATTTGCTCGAACTGCGCCTCGGTCATCGTACCACGCGCCATGACGCGGTGCTTCTGCTCGTCTGGAGAGATTGAAACGCAGGCCACCGCATCCATCTGCGCATCGCCGCCGGTTTCGAAAAGCAGCGGGATGTCAAAGACAAGGATGTCTGACTTGGCCGCCTGGCGAAACATTTCCCGATCCCGGGCAACCAGTGGGTGGACGATGGATTCGATCCGTTTCAATGCGGTCGGATCGGCGCCGATGATCCGTTTCAGGGCGTCGCGGCTGACGGCTTCATCTTCGATCGCATCGGGAAATGCCGCGCGGATCGGCGCGACCGCCGCGCCGCCTGCCGCATACAGCCGATGCACCGCGGCGTCGGCATCCCACACGGCGCAACCTTCCTGCGCGAACAGGTCGGCGGTGGTGCTTTTGCCCATGCCGATCGATCCGGTCAGACCCAACGCAAAGCTCATGCCAGAACCGCTGCGCGGGTTTCTTCCGTGACCTCGGGGCGGAGGCCGAACCATCGCTCGAACCCCGGCACCGCCTGATGCAGCAACATGCCCAGCCCATCGACGATGCTACAGCCCGCAGCCTCGGCCTGTTCCAGAAGGCGGGTCTTCAGCGGTGCATAGACCAGATCGGTCACCACCGTTCCCGGCTGCAACCCGTCCAGCGGGACGCGCAGTTCGGGTTGGCCCTGCATGCCCAGTGACGTGGTGTTCACCACCAGCTCGGCGTTTTCGATCACGTTTCCGGCCTTGACCCAATCAATCACGGTGATGCGCTGGCCGAATTCCTCTTTCAGGTGATCAGCGCGCGACCGCGTGCGGTTGGTCAGCAGGATCTCGGGCACGCCGGCCTCGGCCAGCGCCTGCAGCACCGCCCGCGCAGCTCCACCTGCGCCGAACACCACAGCCGGGCCATCCTGCGGCACCCAATCCGGCGCACCCGCGCGCAGGTTCTGCATGAACCCGTACCCATCGGTATTGTCTGCGTGGATCGAGCCATCTGCCCGGAACACCAGCGTATTCGCCGCCCCGATCACCGAGGCACGGTCCGACACATGATCCGCCAGGCGCAACGCGGCCTCTTTGTGCGGAACGGTGACATTGGCCCCGACGAACCCGGCCTTGGGCAAGCTGCGCAGGACCGTTTCAAGATCGGCAGGCGCAACATCCATCGGCACATAATGGCCCGGCAAACCATAGGTCTTCAGCCAATAGCCATGCAGGGCGGGCGATCGGGAATGGGCAATCGGGTGTCCGATGACTCCGGCCAGTGGAATGCGGTTGTCGGTCATTGTTCGATCACCCCTCGGACCGCAAGAAAATTGAGCAGCTCCAGCAGGGGCATACCCAAGACGTTAAAATAGTCGCCGTCAATGCTGCTGAACAGGCGCACGCCTTCTTCTTCCAGCTTGTAGGCCCCGACTGCATGGCGAATGCTGTCCCAGTTGCGCGCGACATAGCCCTTCAGATAGGCATCCGAACTGGCGCGCATCCGCAACCTTACCTGTCCGACATGGCGCCAGACCGGTTCGCCGTCCTGATAGATCACCGCCGCCGACAGCAGCATGTGACGCTTGCCGCGCATCGCCTTCAACTGCGCCAGCGCGTCTTCGGGCGTTTCGGGCTTGGACAACAGACGTCCGTCGAAATCCAGAACCTGGTCACAGCCCAGAACCATCGCGCCGGGCGTCTTGTCACTGATCTTGCGCGCCTTAAGCTCGGCCAGAGCATCGGCGATGTCGCGGGGTGGCGCGCCCTCGGCCAAAAGCGCGCGTTTCGCGGTATCTTCGTCCACGCGGGCGACTTGGACGGAAAACGGCACCCCGGCGTTCCGCAGCAGCTGCGCGCGGATCTCGGACCCCGAGGCAAGTACGATGGGGACAGTCATGTGGAAAACCCCGTGGGCAAGTGGATCATTGGTCTTGAACGGTTTGTATGGTTTTCCGGTTGACACGCAAGCCCGCGATTTCGGCCCGAAACTTCCCTGAGTCGCCCGAAGTCTGTCCGGTCGGGACAAGAATAACTCGGGACCTTGGGATTTCCTGTTTATCAAAAGATGTCCCTTGAGTTATCCCCAGAAAAGGTTAGGCGGATTCATTTCAAATCATTGAGTTTGCTTGTGAAAACTTTGTTTCAACAGAATTACGGATAATCGGGATACAGTCATCCACCTGGGGAAAACCGGCAGACAAAACAATAATCCACGGATTTTACCCACCCTACAAAACCATCATCCTTTCTCTTTTCTATTTTTTTTATTAGGGAGAGTCCGACCAGTGCCGGGAAACCCGATGACCGATCTTCTCTTCACGCTGTACCCTTGGGTGAAATCGCTGCACATCATGGCGGTGATCTCGTGGATGGCGGGGCTGTTCTATCTGCCGCGCCTGTTCGTCTATCACGTCGAAAAGGCGCAGGCCGTCGACGGCGCGCCAGAGATCTTCTTTGAAATGGAAGAAAAACTGCTGCGTGTGATCATGCGACCGGCAATGATCGTGGCCTGGGTCTGCGGCCTGATCATGGTGTTCACTCCCGGCATCGTCGGGTGGGACTGGTCCTGGCCCTGGGTCAAGGGCGCGGCGGTGATCGGTATGACCTGGTTCCATCACTGGCTGATGGCTCGGCGCAAGGATTTCGTCGAGGGCCGCAATACGCTCACAGGGCGCCAGTACCGCATGATGAACGAAGTTCCGACCGTTTTGATGGTCATCATCGTTCTGGCGGTCATTCTGAAGTTCTGAGGGCCATTCCCGCACGGGTTTGACTCGGGTGGCAGCTGGCCTTATGTAAGAGGTAACCCATCCGACCGGATGGCGCATCTTCCTGTTTGAAATTCAATGCTGTGCCGCACCCTTGCGGCCAAGGTCCGTATAATCATGACAACCGAATCCCTGAATCTGTCCGATCTGAAGGCGAAAAGCCCTAAAGACCTTCTGGCCATGGCCGAAGAGCTCGAGATCGAAAACGCCTCGACCATGCGCAAGGGCGAGATGATGTTCCAAATCCTGCGCGAACGCGCGGACGAGGGTTGGACCGTGGGCGGTGACGGCGTGCTTGAGGTTCTGCAGGACGGCTTCGGCTTTCTGCGCTCGCCCGAGGCGAACTATCTGCCCGGCCCGGACGACATCTATGTCTCGCCTGACATGATCCGCCAGCATTCGCTGCGCACTGGTGACACGGTTGAGGGCGAGATAAAGGCTCCGGACGAGAATGAGCGCTATTTCGCGCTGACGAAGGTGACCAAGATCAACTTCGAAGACCCGGAAAAGGCCAAGCACAAGATCCTGTTCGACAACCTGACGCCGCTCTACCCGGATGAGCGGTTGAAGATGGAGATCGAAGATCCGACCATCAAGGACAAATCCGCCCGTGTGATCGACTTGGTCGCGCCGATCGGCAAGGGCCAGCGGTCGCTGATCGTGGCGCCGCCGCGGACCGGTAAGACGGTGATACTGCAGAACATCGCGCACTCGATCGAAAAGAACCACCCGGAATGCTACCTGATCGTCCTGTTGATCGACGAACGCCCGGAAGAGGTGACCGACATGCAGCGCTCGGTGAAGGGCGAGGTGGTGTCGTCGACCTTTGACGAACCCGCATCGCGCCACGTTGCCGTGTCGGAAATGGTGATCGAAAAAGCCAAGCGTCTGGTCGAGCATAAACGAGATGTTGTTATTCTTCTCGACTCGATCACAAGACTTGGTAGAGCCTTCAACACCGTTGTGCCGTCATCGGGCAAGGTTCTGACCGGCGGTGTGGACGCCAACGCGCTGCAGCGGCCCAAGCGGTTCTTCGGTGCGGCCCGGAACATCGAAGAGGGCGGTTCGCTGACCATCATCGCCACCGCGCTGATCGACACCGGCAGCCGCATGGACGAAGTGATCTTCGAAGAATTCAAGGGCACCGGCAACTCGGAAATCGTTCTGGACCGCAAGATCGCCGACAAACGCGTGTTCCCGGCAATCGACATCCTGAAATCCGGCACCCGGAAAGAGGATCTGCTGGTCGACAAGGCGGATCTGCAGAAGACCTTCGTTCTGCGTCGGATCCTCAACCCGATGGGCACCACCGACGCGATCGAGTTCCTGCTGTCCAAGCTGAAACAGACCAAGACCAATGCCGAGTTCTTCGACTCGATGAATACCTGATACGGTCTTGTCACCGACGCGGGGCCTTTGAATGGATACGATATTCGCCTTGGCCAGCGCGCAGGGCAAAGCAGGTGTGGCGGTCATCCGTCTGTCCGGGCCATTGGCGCATCGGGCCGCGGCGGATCTGTCGGGCGGTGACTTGCCGGCGCGCGGAATGCGGGTGCGCGAGTTTCGCGCGCCTGACGGCTCGCGCCTGGACGATGGCCTGGTGCTGACCTTTCAAGAGCCGGCCAGTTTCACCGGCGAAGACGTGGCCGAACTTCAGATCCACGGCAGTACGGCCGCGGTCAACGCCGTGTTGCGCACACTGGCCGACATGGATGGGTTGCGGATGGCCGAGCCCGGAGAGTTCACCCGGCGTGCGCTCGAAAACGGCAAACTGGATCTGGCCCAGGTGGAGGGCCTGGCCGATCTGATCGATGCGGAAACCGAGGCGCAGCGCAAACAGGCCCAGACAATCCTGGCCGGAGAGTTGGGGAACCTGGCTGAAAGGTGGCGGCGTGACCTGATCCGGGCGGCCTCGCTGCTTGAGGCGGTGATCGATTTTGCCGACGAGGAGGTTCCCACAGATGTGACGCCCGAAGTGCGGCAGTTGATTGCCGGGGTGATGGTGGATCTGGACCGCGAGTCGCGTGGGGTGAGAATTGCCGAGCGCATTCGGACCGGTTTCGAGGTGGCGATCGTGGGGCCGCCGAATGCCGGTAAATCAACGCTCTTGAATGCCTTGGCCGGACGCGATGCGGCGATCACCTCGGAATATGCCGGCACCACGCGCGACGTGATCGAGGTTCGGATGGATCTGGCCGGCTTGCCGGTGACTTTGCTGGACACGGCCGGCTTGCGAGAAACCCGGGATCATGTCGAAAGTCTGGGCATTGCTTTGGCGCGGGACAGGGCGGACAAGGCCGATCTGCGGGTTTTTCTGACCGAAGATCTCGATCAGCTGGGAATCGCTTTTCAGCCCGGAGATATCCACGTTCTGCCGAAATCCGATCTGCGCGGCGAATCCGAGTCCGGTGTTTCGGGAAAGACCGGGCAGGGCGTTGATCGGTTGATAGACCAGATATCGCGTGTTCTGCGCGAGCGAACCGCAACATCTGGCATCGCGACACGAGAACGCCATCGAAGCGCCATGCAGCGCGCTTTTGCGGCTTTGACCGAATCGTTGAAGGTTCTGGAATCGGGTCCCGACCTATATGATATTGCAGCGGAAGAATTGCGCACTGCCATCCGCGCGCTGGAGTCCCTTGTGGGCCGGGTCGATGTCGAAAACCTGCTGGACGAGATTTTCGCCAGCTTCTGTCTTGGGAAATAGGGAGTGTTTCACGTGAAACATTCACAGTTTGATGTCGTGGTAATCGGGGCCGGCCACGCCGGTGCCGAGGCCGCTCATGCCGCCGCGAGAATGGGCGCGAATACAGCGCTGGTCACGCTGTCCGAGACGGATATCGGTGTAATGTCGTGCAACCCGGCCATTGGAGGGTTGGGCAAGGGTCATCTGGTCCGCGAAATCGATGCCTTGGATGGTGTCATGGGCCGCGTCGCGGACCGGGCCGGCATCCAGTTTCGCCTGCTCAACCGCCGCAAGGGGCCTGCCGTTCAGGGGCCACGCGCTCAGGCAGACCGGGCATTGTATCGGGCGGCCATGCAGGCGGAAACACTGAAGCGCCAAAACCTGACCGTCGTGACCGGCGAAGTCGTTGATTTCCGGATGGATGGACCGCGTGTAGCCGGGGTTGTTCTGGGCGATGGTTCGGAGATTCCGGCGAAAGCTGTGATCCTGACGTCTGGCACGTTCCTTCGGGGGGTGATTCATATCGGCGATGTCCAGCGCCCTGGCGGACGCATGGGCGACCGGCCCTCGGTCAGGTTGGCCGAACGTCTTGACAGCTATGACCTTCCGATGGGCCGTTTGAAGACCGGAACCCCGCCGCGCCTGGATGGGCGTACAATTGACTGGAGCGGGCTGGAGCGCCAGGAAGGGGATCCCGACCCAACCTTGTTTTCCTTCTTGTCGAAGGCGGTAGAAGCACCGCAGATCGAGTGCGGGATCACCCATACCAACAGCCGCACCCATGACATCATCGAGAAAAACCTGAAGCGCTCGGCCATGTATGGTGGTCATATCGAAGGCGTTGGCCCGCGCTACTGCCCGTCGATCGAGGACAAAATCGTGCGTTTTGCGGAAAAGGACTCGCATCAGATTTTTCTCGAGCCCGAAGGCGTCAACGACCACACGATCTACCCCAATGGGATTTCGACGTCGCTTCCTCAGGATGTACAGGTTGAATACGTCCGGACGATCAAAGGATTGGAAAGCGCCGAGATCCTTCAGCCCGGCTATGCGATCGAATATGACTATATCGACCCGCGCGTATTGACGGCATCTTTGTCGCTGCCGGATATCCCAGGCCTATATCTTGCGGGTCAGATCAATGGTACCACAGGATATGAGGAGGCGGCGGCGCAAGGACTGGTTGCCGGTCTGAACGCCGCGTTGGCCGTCAAAGGGCGAGAGCCGGTCCATTTCACCCGTTCCAACAGTTATATCGGCGTGATGATCGATGATTTGACCACCCGCGGTGTTGCAGAGCCCTATCGGATGTTCACGTCCCGGGCCGAGTTCCGCCTGTCGCTGCGCGCGGACAACGCCGATCAACGGTTGACACCTGTTGGTCTGGAGATCGGGTGCGTGAGCGAGACGCGCCGGGCGGCATTTGAAAATAAGATGGAAAAACTGGACACGGTAAAGCAGAAGCTTTCCGGCCAAACCTTCACACCAAAGCAAATTCAATCCGTGGGAATTGACGTCAACCAGGATGGAAATCGGCGTGACGGTATGGCGATCCTTGCTTTCCCATCGGTATGTTTCGAAGACCTGATGCCTTTGGTCGATGGGCTGGAGGATGTTGAACCTGATATCAGGCGGCAGATTGAGCGTGACGCGCTGTATGCGAACTACATCGCGCGTCAGCAGAAGGATGTTGAAGCATTGAAGCGGGATGAAGCCTATGAAATCCCAATGGATTTCGACTACTTCGCGCTAGACGGGCTATCTTCTGAGATGAAGCAGAAGCTGTCTCATGCGCGTCCAGCCAACATTGCGCAGGCCAGTCGGATCGAAGGTGTGACGCCTGCTGCTCTGACTTTGGTTCTTGCAAAGCTCCGCCGGGATCAAAAAGCGCGGCACGCATGACCTCCAGTTTCATACCGACGCCGGACAGCTTGAGTGTTTCACGTGAAACATTCGATCGGCTGCGCCTATATGTCGATCTGTTGAAAAAATGGAATTCCAGAATTAACTTGGTGTCTCGCAGCACACTGGCCGAGTCATGGTCGCGTCACATTCTGGATTCGGTTCAAGTCTTTCGTCAGGTGGACAAATTTGACCACTGGGTGGACCTTGGAAGCGGCGGGGGCTTTCCGGGCCTCGTTTGCGCTGTCATGGCCATTGAGACTCAGCCCCAAGCACGGTTTACCCTTGTCGAAAGCGATCAACGAAAATCGGCCTTTCTGCGGACGGTCATACGCGAGACAGGTGCAAACTGTTCGGTCATCATCAGGCGAATCGAATTGGCGGACCCGCTGAATGCCGACGTCCTGTCGGCCCGAGCCTTGGCCGATCTGACGACGCTTTTGTCTTTTTGTGACAGGCATTTGCAAAAAAACGGCGTTGCACTGTTCCCGAAAGGTGCCATCTGGAAAAAAGAGCTGGAGGATGCGCAGCGGGAATGGAAATTCGACGCCGAGCCGATTAAAAGTTTGACTGAAGCTCAGGCTGTCATCCTCAAGATCAAAGGAGTCTCACGTGGTTGATCTGTCGCGCCCGGCCGGACCTCGGATTATCGCCGTGGCCAACCAAAAAGGCGGGGTGGGAAAGACGACGACGGCAATCAATCTGGCAGCCGGCTTGGCCGAAGCGGGTTGCAAGGTTCTCGTGGTCGATCTTGACCCGCAAGGCAACGCGTCCACGGGGCTGGGTGTCGAGGATCGGGATTGGACGACCTATGACCTGATTCTCGATGAGGCGCCGCTGGAAGCGGTTGTGCAGGAAACCGAGCTGGAAAACCTGTACATCATTCCGGCGACCGTCGATCTGAGCTCGGCTGATATCGAACTGATTTCGAATGAAAAACGCAGCTATCTTCTGCACGATGCTCTGCGCCAGCCGGCCATTGATGCCTTTGGGCTGGATTTCATCCTGATCGACTGCCCGCCGTCGCTGAACCTTCTGACGGTTAACGCGATGGTCGCGGCGCATTCTGTTCTGGTCCCATTGCAGAGCGAGTTCTTTGCGTTGGAAGGTCTGTCGCAACTTATGCTGACGATCCGCGAGGTTCGTCAGACCGCGAATCCCGATCTCAGAATCGAAGGTGTTGTGTTGACCATGTATGACAACCGCAACAACTTGTCCCGGCAAGTCGAAAAGGACGCGCGTGACAACTTGGGCGAGATGGTATTTAAAACCAAGATACCCAGAAACGTACGGGTCAGCGAGGCACCGTCTTTTGCGATGCCGGTGTTGCAGTATGACTCGGGGTCTTTGGGCGCCATGGCCTATCGACACCTGGCGCGCGAGATCATGCAGAAGAACAAGAAAATGGCTGTCTGAACGGCTGTCAGGAGGGCGAAGTGAGCGCCAAAAAGGCAAAACCCAGGGGGCTGGGGCGCGGGTTGTCCGCTTTGATGGCGGATGTCACGCAGGATCCGCAGGGGCAGGTATCTGCCGCGCCGCGTCGACCGGACATGAAAGTTCCGATCGAAAAGCTGCGGGCCAACCCCAACCAGCCGCGCCGCACCTTTTCGCAAGAGCAGTTGGACGAGCTGGCCGCCTCGGTCAAGGAAAAGGGCATCATCCAGCCCCTGATCGTGCGTCCCGTCGAGGGCGGCCAATACGAGATCGTCGCCGGTGAACGCCGGTGGCGCGCCGCGCAGATGGCGCAACTGCATGACATTCCGGTCATCGTGCGCGAGTTCGACGACACCGAGGTGCTGGAAGTCGCCATCATTGAAAACATCCAGCGCGCCGATCTGAATGCCGTGGAAGAGGCCGCAGGCTACAAACAGTTGATGGATCGGTTTGGACACACGCAAGAGAAACTGGCCGAAGCCCTGGGAAAGAGCCGTAGCCACATTGCCAACCTGTTGCGACTGCTGTCACTGCCCGGAGACGTTCAAGCCCTTGTCGTTGAAGGAAAATTGTCGGCCGGACATGCCCGCGCGCTGATTACGTCGGAAAACCCGTCCGAGTTGGCGAAGACCGTGGTCAAAGAGGGGTTGTCGGTTCGGGCGACCGAAGCCCTAGTCAAAAAGCAACAGCAGAGCAACACGGACAAGCCCGCGCCGCGCTCACGCAACCTGTACGCGGGCAAGGATGCCGACACGCGGGCGCTGGAAAAGGACCTGTCCGCGATCCTGGCGATGAAGGTGGTCATCAACCACAAGCCGGGAACCGAGACGGGGCAGGTCGTGCTGACCTATGAAAACCTGGACCAGCTGGATGATCTCTGTGCCAAGCTCAGCCGCTAGGGCGTGACCAGATAAAGATCATGACCGCGCCCAGGGTCACGGCCTGAATGATCAGGACATGGACCGGAACCGAAACCAGAACGGACAGGCCAAAGACGGCGGCGACCGACAGGGTTGCCGCCTTTTTTGCCGCCGGCCGGATCGCACCCGAGCTCTGCCAGTCGACGATCAGCGGGCCGAAGGTGCGATGCGTCAGCAGCCAGGTGTGCAACCGGCTTGAGGACCGCGCGAAGAAAAACGCCGCCAGCAGCAGGAACGGAACCGTGGGCACCAAGGGAAGGACGACCCCGACCATCGCAAGCGCGACGCAGAGCAATCCCAATGTGGCCCACAGATAGTGCATCTCTACTCCAGCAATTCTCGGATCACCGCATTCAGAACGGCGCGGCCGTCCGCGGTGGCAGCCAGACGGTTTTCCTGTTGGGTGATCATTCCGATCTCCTGCAGATAGTCCAGTTTGGTCTGCGGCAAAGAGCGCCCGGCTAAACGGCTAAAACGGTCCATATCTAGACCTTCCGTCAATCGAAGACACATCATGAGGTATTCGTTCGCTTGTTCTTCAGCGGTCAGTGGGGTCCGCAGCTTCTCGCCATTTCCCTGCTCGGCGGCATTCAGCCACGCGGTCGGTGCCAGATGCGTTTCGGTTGCGATCCGTTGGCCGTTCACCGTGATCCGCCCATGGGCGCCCGGTCCGATGCCGACATAATCGCCATAGCGCCAATAGATCAGGTTGTGCCGCGACTCGGCCCCGGGGGCGGCGTGGTTCGACACCTCGTAGGCGGGCATGCCGTGGGCCTCGCAGATCTCTTGCGTGGCCAGATACATGTCGGCGGCGTTATCGTCCTCGGGCAGGCCACGCAGCTTGCCGACCGAATAGCGGTCGCCGAATGCGGTGCCTGCCTCGATGGTCAGTTGGTACAGCGACAGATGGTCGATCGCCATCGACAGTGCCTCGGTCAGCTCGGCGCGCCAGGCTTCAAGCGTCTGGTACTGGCGGGCATAGATCAGGTCAAAGCTGACCCGGTCGAAACAGGTGCGGGCGATGTCGAAGGCGGCACGTGCCTCGGCCACGCTGTGGATGCGGCCCAGCCGCCTCAGATCTTCGTCATTCATCGCCTGAATGCCCATCGAGATCCGGTTCACACCGGCATCGCGATAGGCGGCGAACCGTCCGGCCTCGACCGAGCCGGGATTGGCCTCGAGCGTGATTTCCATGTCATTGGCGGGCCGCCAAAGGCTGCGGGCGGTGTCGATCACGGCGGCGACGGTTTCGGGCGCCATCAGCGACGGGGTGCCACCGCCAAAGAAGATCGTATTCAGAACCCGGTCGGGGGTTTCGGCCGCAGATCGCTTCAGTTCGGACAGGTATGCGTCAAGCCATTGTTTTTGATCGATATTTCTGGAAACATGGCTGTTGAAATCGCAATAGGGGCACTTGGCCTCGCAAAAGGGCCAGTGCACGTACAGGCCAAAGCCCCCGTTGCGCCAATCATCCGCCAAAGCAGCCTTTCACGAACAGCTCGACCGCGCGGGCGCGGTGGCTGATCTTGTTCTTTTCCCACCGATCCATCTCGGCAAAGGTCTGGTCATATCCTTCAGGAACGAACATCGGGTCATAGCCGAACCCGTCCTTGCCGCGGATCGGCCAGACCAGATGACCGGGTGCTACGCCCTCGAACACCTCGTCATGGCCGTCGGGCCAGGCCAGAACCAGCGTACAGCGGAATTGGGCGGTGCGTGGATGCGGTGCGTTTCGCGCCTCAAGCTCGTTATGGGCGCGGGTCATGGCCATCAGGAAATCGCGGCCATTTCCGGTTTCGGCCCAGTCGGCCGTGTACACGCCCGGCGCGCCGTCCAGCGCATCGATGGTGATACCGGAATCGTCGGACAGGGCGGGCAAGCCGGTGGCCCGGGCGGCGGCGTGGGCCTTGATGCGCGCGTTGCCGACGAACGTGTCCTCGGTCTCTTCGGGTTCGGGAAGGTTCATCTCAGCCGCGCCCACGACCGTCACGCCAAAGGGCTCGAGCAGATGGGCCATCTCCTCGAGCTTGCCTTTGTTGTGCGTGGCCACCAGCAGCCGATCGCCTTCAAACCGGCGGGTCATGCGGTGGCAGCCCGTTGCGCGGCCACCAGCTCGGACACGCCTTTTTCGGCCAATTCCATCAGATGGTCCATCTGCGTGCGGCTGAAGACGGAACCTTCGGCGCTCATCTGCACCTCGATCAGCTTGCCGGAGCCGGTCATGATGAAGTTGCCGTCGACGCCAGCCTCGCTGTCCTCTGGATAATCCAGATCCAGAACCGGCTGGCCGGCATAGATTCCGCAGGATACGGCCGCCAC
The DNA here is from genome assembly GCF_059613165.1 of Ruegeria sp. BHSB172. NCBI lineage: Bacteria > Pseudomonadati > Pseudomonadota > Alphaproteobacteria > Rhodobacterales > Roseobacteraceae > Ruegeria > Ruegeria sp. BHSB172. Next base: position 38,204 of record NZ_JBXWRZ010000020.1, on the reverse strand, counting down.
CGGATCGACCAGCGGGTCCGTGATCACGTCGCCGGCCTTCATCAGCTTGTTGACCGCCAGCCGCAGCGCGACCCAACCGCCGGTGATCGAGGCGCAGCGGGTCCCACCATCGGCCTGCAGCACGTCACAGTCGACGGTGATCTGGCGTTCGCCCAGGGCGACGCGATCCACCCCGGCGCGCAGGGCACGGCCGATCAGGCGCTGGATCTCGACGGTCCGGCCACCCTGTTTGCCGCTGGCGGCTTCGCGCCGCATCCGGGTGTTGGTCGCGCGGGGCAGCATACCGTATTCGGCGGTGACCCAGCCCAAGCCCGACCCCTTGATGAAGGGCGGCACGCGATCTTCGATCGTGGCGGTGCACAAAACATGGGTGTCGCCGATCTTGATCAGGCAGGAACCTTCGGCATGTTTGGTAAACCCGGTCTCGATTGAAACCGGGCGCATTTCGCTTAAATCTCGTCCAGAGGGTCGCATGAGATATCCTTTGTCTGCTGGCTTGGGGATACCGCCCGGCGCGGCAGCGATGCAACCCCGATTGACCTTTCTGTTGGCAGCTATTTAATGACCATCCAGCAAAAGGATCGCCGATGAGTGAAGCGAGCAAAATTCTGGACGAGATGAACGACCGGTCGCGCGAGGTGTTCCGGCTGATCGTCGAGAACTATCTCGAAAGCGGCGAGCCGGTCGGAAGCCGGACGTTGACCCGGTCGCTGAGCGAGAAGGTCAGCGCAGCAACCGTACGCAACGTTATGCAGGATCTGGAATTTCTGGGCCTGTTGGACAGCCCCCATGTCAGCGCCGGGCGGGTGCCGACCCAGATGGGGCTGCGCATGTTCGTGGACGGGCTGCTGGAAGTCAGCGACCTGGGTGAGGAAGACCGGCAGAAGCTGGACGAAACCTTGGGCAGCAACGCAGGCGATGTCAGCGGCATGCTCGACCGGGTCGGCGCGGCGCTGTCGAACGTGACGCGCGGAGCGTCTTTGGTTCTGACGCCCAAGCACGAGGCCGAGATCAAGCATATCGAATTCGTGTCCTTGGGCCATGACCGGGCGCTTGTGGTTCTGGTGTTCTCGGACGGGCACGTAGAAAACCGTCTGTTCACGCCGCCACCTGGGCAGACGCCCAGCTCGATGCGCGAGGCGGCCAATTTCCTCAACGCCCTGATCGAGGGCCGCACGCTGTCCGATGTGCGCCGCATGATCCAGACCGAGATTGCCGCGCGCCGCCAGGAGATCGACGTGCTGGCGCGCGAGCTGGTCGAAAGCGGGCTTGCGGCATGGGAGGGCGACGAGACGGACTCAGCGCGGCTGATCGTGCGCGGGCGGGCGAATCTGCTGGGCGATACCGGTCAGGAGGAAGAGCTGGAGCGGATTCGGGTCCTATTCGACGATCTTGAGCGCAAGCGCGATATCGCCGAATTCCTGGAATTGACCGAAGAAGGTGAAGGCGTGCGCATTTTTATAGGTTCCGAGAACAAACTTTTCTCACTTTCGGGTTCCTCTTTGGTGGTGTCTCCTTATATGAACGCTGATCGAAAGATAATCGGCGCCGTTGGCGTGATCGGGCCGACCCGTCTGAACTATGGGCGGATCGTGCCGATCGTGGACTATACGGCGCAGCTGGTCGGCAAGCTGATTTCCGACCGGAGCTAGAGGATAAAAGATGGCAGAGCCGAAGAACGAAGAATTTCTGGACGACATTGCAACTGCCGAGGCGGAAGAACTGGCCGAGGAATTGGCCGAGATCAGCGAGGAAGCGCTGGAACTGGATGCCCTGAAGGCCGAGCGCGACGAGCTGCGCGACAAGTTCATGCGCGCCTTGGCGGATGCGGAAAACGCACGCAAGCGCGGCGACAAGGCCCGCCGCGAGGCGGAACAGTATGGCGGGTCCAAGCTGGCGCGTGACATGCTACCAGTCTATGACAGCATGAAGCGCGCGCTCGAGGCCGCGAGCGACGAGCAGCGCGAAGTTGCCGCCGGTCTGATCGAAGGTGTCGAGCTGACGATGCGCATGCTCAAGGACGTGTTCAAGAAACACGGGATCGAGGTAATCGCGCCCGAGGTTGGCGACAAGTTCGATCCGAACGTGCACGAAGCCATGTTCGAAGCCCCGGTGCCGGGCACCAAGGCGGGCGAGATCATCCAGGTTTCGGCCGAAGGGTTCATGTTGCATGACCGCCTGCTGCGTCCGGCGCAGGTTGGCGTGTCTTCCACGCCGGCAAGCTGAAACGCGCCCTAGGGCGCATGCCTTCGGCGAGAGTATTTGGGAAAAGATGAAGGGGCGGTCAGGATCTGGCCGCCTCTTTCAGTTTGTAGATCAGGTCCAGCGCCTCGCGGGGGGTTAGGTCGTCCGGCAGGATCTGGTCCAGCATATCGGTGACCGGTGAGGCCTTCGCAGCCGGTGGCGGCGGGGGCGGTGCGGCGGAAAACAGCGGCAGATCATCGATTAGCGCCTTTTGCTTGCCGCCCTCGCGCTCGGTCTTTTCCAACTGGTCCAGAACCACGCGGGCGCGCTCGACGACCGAAGCCGGCAGGCCGGCCAGTTGCGCGACCTGCACGCCATAGGAGCGGTCGGCCGCGCCCTTGTGAACCTCGTGCAGGAAGATCACTTCGCCCTCCCACTCTTTGACCGCGACGGTGGCATTTTCGACGCCTTCCAGCTTGCCGGCCAGTGCGGTCAGCTCGTGGTAATGGGTGGCGAACAGCGCGCGGCAGCGGTTGGCGGCGTGCAGATGTTCCAGCGTGGCCCAGGCGATGGACAGGCCGTCATAGGTGGCGGTGCCGCGACCGATCTCGTCGAGGATCACCAGCGCCCGGTCATCGGCCTGATTTAGGATGGCCGCGGTTTCCACCATCTCGACCATGAAGGTCGATCGCCCCCGCGCCAGATCGTCGGAGGCGCCCACTCGGCTGAACAGCTGGCTGACCAGCCCGATATGCGCGCGCTCGGCCGGAACGAAACTGCCCATTTGTGCCAGCAGCGCAATCAGCGCATTCTGGCGCAGGAAGGTCGATTTACCGGCCATGTTGGGGCCGGTCAGCAACCAGATGGAAGCGCCGTCCTCGGCGCTGAGGTCGCAGTCATTGGCGATGAAGGCATCACAGGATTGCTGGCGCAGCGCGTGCTCCACCACCGGGTGGCGACCTGCGACGATATCAAAGGCGCGCGAGCCGTCCACCTGTGGGCGGCACCAGTTCTCGCCCCGCGCCAGATCGGCCAGCGCGGTGGTCAGGTCCAGCTCCGCCAGCCCCTTCGCGGCCTGGTTGATGCGGGCCGCCTGCGCCAGAATCTCGTCAGAAAGCCTTTGATAGAGCCGCTTTTCGATCTCCAATGCCAAATTGCCGGCGTTCAGGATGCGGGTTTCGATCTCGCTGAGCTCAACCGTAGTAAAGCGTACCTGATTGGCAGTGGTCTGCCGGTGGATATAGGTCTCGCTGAACGGCGGGTTCAGCATCTTTTCGGCATGGGTGGCCGTGGTTTCGATGAAATAGCCCAGCACGTTGTTGTGCTTGATCTTCAGCGAGGCGATACCGGTGTGTTCGGCGTATTTCTGTTGAAACCCGGCAATAACCGAGCGTCCCTCGTCCCGCAGGGTGCGGGCTTCGTCCAGTTCGGCGTCGAAACCCGGCGCGATGAAGCCGCCATCGCGCGCCAGCAACGGCGGGTCGGCGACCAGCGCCTGATCCAGCAGGTTGAGCAGGTCGTCGAAACCCACGAGGTTCTGCACCGCGGTCGCCAGCAGCACCGGCAGGTCCTGACCGGCGCAGATCTCGGCAATCGCCTGCGCCTGGGTCAGCCCATTGCGGATCGCGGCCAGATCGCGTGGGCCGCCGCGCTCCAGCGACAGGCGCGACAGGGCGCGGTCCAGATCGGGCGTCTTGCGCAAGGCTTCGCGCAGATCGGCGGCGATCAGGCTGTCTTGGGCGGTAAAATCGACCGCATCCAGCCGCGCTTGGATCACGTCCAGATTGCGCGAGGGGCTGGACAGGCGTTGTTCCAAGAGGCGCGCACCGCCCGGGGTCACCGTGCGATCCACCACTGACAGCAGCGATCCGGCCCGTCCGCCCGACAAGGACCGTGTCAGTTCAAGGTTGCGGCGGGTGGCCGCGTCGATCTGCACGACGCGATCCTCGGATTCCTTCATCGGGGTCTGCAGCAGCGGCAGTTTGCCCTTCTGCGTGATTTCCAGATAGTCGATCAGCGCGCCCATAGCCGAGATCTCGGCCCGGCCAAAGCTGCCAAACGCGTCCAGCGTGCCCACGTGAAACAACCCGCAGATGCGTTTTTCTGCCGCAGTGCTGTCGAAACTGGCCCGCCCGACGGGGGTCAGCGCGATGCCAAGATCTTCGACCGTGTCGCGCAGATTAAACTCGGCGCCATCGGCCACGATCAGCTCGGACGGGGCCAGCCGGGCCAGCTCGGGGCTCAGCCGGACCGAGGTCAGCGGCATCACGTGAAACGCCCCGGTCGAGATGTCGGCCCAGGCCAGCGCGGCCTCGTCGCGCACCTCGGCATAGGCGGCCAGAAAGTTGTGGCGGCGCGCCTCCAGCAGGGCGTCTTCGGTCAGGGTGCCGGGAGTGACAAGGCGCACCACATCGCGCTTTACCACTGACTTAGAGCCTCTTTTCTTGGCCTCGGCCGGGCTTTCCATCTGTTCGCAGACGGCGACGCGAAAGCCCTTGCGGATCAGCGTCAGCAGATAGCCCTCGGCCGAATGCACCGGCACGCCGCACATGGGGATGTCTTCGCCATTGTGTTTGCCGCGCTTGGTCAGGGCGATGTCCAGCGCCTCGGCGGCGTTCACGGCGTCTTCAAAGAACATCTCGTAGAAATCGCCCATGCGATAGAACAGCAGGGCGTCTTTGTGGGCCTCTTTGATTTCCAGGTATTGCGCCATCATCGGCGTGACGTTGGACAAGGCTGCTCCCCTCTGGCGTATTCCGGCGCGACCTTACAAATCCACCAACCGCGACGAAAGGTGAAATCGCATAGTCGTTGAGGCGCGCCCCCGCCTGCGGTATGAGGCGAAAAGCCCCGAAGTCATGGAACCGACCGTCAAAATGCCCAAAGCGAAGATCACCAAAGAAGAGGCGCTGGCCTTTCACCTGGAACCCACCCCCGGCAAGTGGGAGGTGCAGGCCACCGTTCCCATGACCACGCAGCGCGATCTGTCGCTGGCCTACAGCCCCGGCGTGGCGGTTCCGTGTGAAGCCATCGCCGAGAACCCCGAAACCGCCTATGACTATACCAACAAGGGCAACCTCGTGGCCGTTATTTCGAACGGAACGGCGGTTCTGGGGCTGGGCAACCTGGGCGCGCTGGGGTCCAAGCCGGTGATGGAGGGTAAATCCGTCCTGTTCAAGCGCTTCGCCGACGTGAACTCGATCGATATCGAGCTGGACACCGAAGACCCCGACGAATTCTGCCGCGCGGTCAAGCTGATGGGGCCGACCTTTGGCGGCATCAATTTGGAAGACATCAAGGCGCCCGAGTGCTTCATCATCGAGCAGCGCCTGAAGGAAGAGATGGACATCCCCGTCTTTCACGACGACCAGCACGGCACGGCGGTGATCTGTGCGGCGGGGCTGATCAACGCGCTGCACATCTCGGGCAAGAAGATCGAGGACGTGAAGATCGTCCTCAACGGGGCCGGGGCAGCGGGGATTGCCTGTATCGAACTGCTCAAGGCGATGGGTGCCCGGCATGAAAACTGCATCGTTTGCGACACCAAGGGTGTGATCTATCAGGGCCGGACCGAGGGCATGAACCAGTGGAAGTCGGCCCACGCGATTGCGACCGAGCTGCGCACGCTGGAAGAGGCCATGAAGGGCGCCGACGTGTTCCTGGGCGTATCTGTCAAAGGCGCGGTCACGCAAGAGATGGTCGCCAGCATGGCTGACAATCCAGTGATCTTCGCCATGGCCAACCCCGATCCGGAAATCACCCCGGAAGAGGCACACGAGGTGCGCGTTGACGCCATCGTGGCCACCGGGCGCAGCGACTACCCCAACCAGGTCAACAACGTTCTGGGCTTTCCCTACCTGTTCCGCGGGGCGCTGGACATCCACGCCCGCGCCATCAATGACGAGATGAAGATCGCCTGCGCCCACGCGCTGGCCCGTCTGGCGCGCGAGGACGTGCCCGACGAGGTGGCGCTGGCCTATGGCAAGTCACTGACCTTCGGGCGAGACTACATCATTCCCACGCCGTTTGACCCGCGCCTGATCTACCGCATTCCGCCCGCCGTCGCGAAGGCGGGGATGGACACCGGCGCGGCCCGGCGGCCGATCATCGACATGGAGGCCTATGAGCTGAGCCTCAAGTCGCGCATGGACCCGACCGCCAGCATCCTGCGCGGCCTGAACGCCCGGGCCCGCGCGGCGCAAAGCCGGATGATCTTTGCCGAGGGCGACGATCCGCGGGTTCTGCGGGCGGCGGTGATGTATCAGCGGTCGGGCTTCGGCAAGGCGCTGGTCGTGGGCCGGCCCGACGACGTGAAGACCAAGCTGGAAGCCGCCGGTCTGGGCGACGCGGTGCGCGAATTGGAGGTGGTCAATGCCGCCAACACCACGCATCTCGATGCCTACAAGGACTTTCTGTACCAGCGACTGCAGCGCAAAGGCTTTGACCGCAAGGACATCCACCGCCTGGCCGCGCGCGACCGGCATGTGTTCTCGGCCCTGATGCTGGCGCATGGGCATGGCGACGGTCTGGTGACCGGGGCCACCCGCAAGTCGGCGCATGTGCTGGACCGCATCAGCCATGTGTTCGACGCCGACGCCGCCCATGGCGCTGCCGGGATCACCGCGCTGCTGCACAAGGGCCGGATCGTGCTGATCGGCGACACGCTGGTGCATGAATGGCCCGACGAGAACGATCTGGCGACGATTGCCGAACGCGCCGCCACGGTTGCCCGCCACATGGGGCTGGAGCCTCGGGTGGCGTTTGTCAGCTTCTCGACCTTCGGGTATCCGGTGTCCGAGCGGACCGAAAAGCTGTACAAGGCCCCACAAGTGCTGGAGGCGCGCGGCGTCGATTTCGAATACGAAGGCGAAATGACCGTCGACGTGGCGCTGAACGCCCACCAGCAAGAGGCCTATCCCTTCTGCCGCCTGACCGGGCCGGCCAACATCCTGATCGTGCCCGCGCGGCACTCGGCGTCGATTTCCACCAAGCTGATGCAGGAAATGGCCGGGGCCACGGTGATCGGCCCGATCCTGACCGGCATCGACAAGCCGATCCAGATCTGTTCGACCGGCTCGACCGCGAATGACATCCTGAACATGGCCATCCTGGCCTCGTGCGACATGGCGTGATCCAATGGCAATCTGGAACCTTGGCTCGATCAATGCTGACACGGTCTATGCGCTGCCGCACCTGCCGGCGCCGGGTGAAACCCTTGCGGCCAGCGGGTTGCAGCGGTTTCTGGGCGGCAAGGGTGCGAACATGTCTGTTGCGGCGGCACGGGCCGGGGCGCATGTGCGCCACATCGGCGCCGTTGGGTCCGATGGGCTGTGGGCGCGCGACCGGTTGACCGAATACGGGGTCGACACGCGGCACATCGCGCAGGTCGATCAGCCCACGGGCCATGCGATCATCGCCGTGGATGCGCAGGGCGAAAACCTGATAATTCTGTACCCCGGCGCCAACCACGCGATCGGGGCCGATCAGGTTTCCGCCGCGCTAGCAGACTCTGACACGGGCGATCTTCTGGTGTTCCAGAACGAGACCACCGCACAGGTAGAAGCCGCGAAGCTGGGCCGCGAGCGGGGTCTGACGGTGTGCTATGCCGCTGCTCCCTTCAGCGCGCCGGCGGTGCAGGCGGTGCTGCCCTATCTGGATTTTCTGATCCTGAACGAGGTCGAGGCGGCCCAGCTGCAACAGGCCACCGGGCTGGCCCCGGCCGATCTGCCGGTCGAACATGTGATCGTCACGCTGGGGTCAAAAGGCGCCCGATATCATCAACGCGGCCAGTCGGCTGTTGAGTTTCCCGCCCACAAGGTCAAGGCCGTGGACACGACCGGGGCCGGGGACACCTTTACCGGATATGTCCTGGCCGGAATGGACCGGGGGATGCCGATGGCGCAGGCCATCACCCAAGCCAACCGGGCGGCGGCGTTGATGGTGATGCGGCCCGGCACGGCAGACGTCATTCCGGACCTGAAAGAGGTGCGCGAGGCCGCGCTGGATTAAGATCCGGCAAACGGCGCGGCGCTGCCCCACAGCTGCCGGACCCGCGCATCGCGGCCGCAGGCCTTGCGATACGCCTTGTAGGCATTCAGCTGGCGTTTCGGCCCGAACCGGGTGAACACCAGTTTTTTGCCCTTGTAGTAGTCTTGGTGATAGGCCTCGGCCGGATAGAACGCCCCAAGCGGCAGGATCGGAGTCACGATGGCCTGACCCAGCGCACGATTCGCTTCGGCTTTGCTGCGTTCGGCCAAAGCTTTTTCGCCTGTGTTAGAGACGAAAATTGCGGTGCGATAGCTGTCGCCCCGGTCACAGAACTGGCCTCCGGCATCGGTGGGATCGACCGAGCGGAAAAACAGGTTCAGCAGGGTTTCACGGGAAACGCGCGCCGGGTCGAAGGTGATCTGCACCGCCTCGTAATGGCCGGTGCCGCCGCTCGTGACCTGGCCGTAGGTGGGGTTCGGGGTCGTGCCGCCGGAATAGCCCGAAACCGCCTCGATCACGCCGGGTACGGACTCGAAATCGGCTTCGACGCACCAGAAACAGCCGCCGGCCACGGTCAGCGTCTCGGTCCCGGCCGCCGGGGCCGGCTGAGCGCGCAGGATCAGCGCCAGCGCAATCAGCGCAAACAGAAGGGTCAGCTTGATCTGGTCGAGGCAACGGGTCATGGCGGACCTCCTTTTCGCCTCAGGCTGCCGCGCATTGGGGGGGCTGACAATCGGCTGAAACCGTTTGTCACGCGGTGGTGAGACGAGTTTATCGCCTAGCCCAGAAGCTGCCCCAGCTTCATCGCGACGCCCATGTCGCCCGAGATCTTGAGCTTGCCCATCATCACCCCGGTCATCGGGTTCAGCTTGCCGGTCAGCAGTTTGCCCAGGTTTTCGCGCGAGATGCGGATGGTGCAATCGGTCTCGCGGTCCTGGGTGCTGGCCGTGTTGTCGGCCAGCACGATCACGCCATCGGCGCCGCAATCGAATTTCAACGAGCCGTCAAAGCGCTTGTCGGCCAGCCCTTTCTGGATTCCCTCGGCGATCTCCTGCAGCATCCCTGCCTCCCTTTTTCGCACTTGCTTCGGGGTGACAGAGGGCAGGGGCCGGGGCAAGCGTGACCTTACGGGAAACCGCTCAGCCCAGGGCCTGCTGCGTGCGCGGGCAGGGCTGACCGTCGTAGAACGCATCCAGAACCGCCTGGAATTCGGGGGGCGCATCGGGCACGGTGCCGAACAAGGTCATGGACGACCGCAGCTTCTTGGCATCCACCTTGCTCAGAATCTCGGCCGGGTCCTTGCCGGCGTGGGTCAGCATCAGCCGGGCCACCTCGGTCAGGCGGCGGCGCAGTTCGGGGTGGGCCAGGTAGGCCGCAGCCTCGTCCAGATCCTCGATCCCGTAGAGCTGCGCCATGTGCGACTGGCCCAGCTCGGCCAGTTGCGGAAAGACGAACCAAATCCAATGGCTGGTCTTCCGCCCCTGTTCCAGTTCGCGCAGGACATCGGACCAGACCGTGTCCTGCGCTTCGATGAACATTTCCAGTTCGTCGTTTATGCCGCCATCCTCGGTCACTTGGACAACCGCTTGTCGCGCGCCGCCAGCAGCTTGAGCCGCAGGGCGTTCAACTGGATGAAGCCCGCGGCGTCTTTCTGGTCATAGGCGCCGGCGTCTTCTTCGAAGGTCACATGCGCCTCGGAATACAGCGAATGATCCGACCAGCGGCCCACGGTCGAGGCCAGACCCTTGTAGAGTTTCACGCGAACGGTGCCGGTGACGTGTTCCTGGCTCTTGTCGATGGCGGCCTGAAGCATCTCGCGCTCAGGGCTGTACCAGAAGCCGTTGTAGATCAGCTCGGCATATTGCGGCATCAGTTGGTCTTTCAGGTGCATCGCGCCGCGATCCATGGTGATGGATTCGATGCCGCGATGCGCTTCCAGCAGGATGGTGCCGCCCGGTGTTTCATAGATGCCGCGCGATTTCATGCCCACGAACCGGCCCTCGACCAGATCGAGACGGCCGATTCCGTGCTTGCCGCCGTATTCGTTCAGCTTGGTCAGCAGGGTGGCGGGGCTCATCGCCTCGCCATTGATGCTGACCGGGTCGCCTTTTTCAAAGCCGATCTCGATATATTCGGGCTCGTTCGGGGCGTCCTCGGGGTGGACGGTGCGCTGATAGACATAGTCGGGCGCCTGAACGGCGGGATCTTCCAGAACCTTGCCCTCGGACGAGGTGTGCAGCAGGTTTGCGTCCACCGAGAACGGCGCCTCGCCGCGCTTGTCCTTGGCGATCGGGATCTGGTGCGCTTCGGCAAATTCCAGCAGCTTGGTGCGGCTGGTCAAGTCCCACTCGCGCCAGGGCGCGATCACCTTGATGTCGGGGTTTAGCGCATAGGCCGCCAGCTCGAACCGTACCTGGTCGTTGCCCTTGCCGGTGGCGCCATGGGCCACCGCGTCAGCGCCGGTTTCCTTAGCGATCTCGATCAGGCGTTTCGAGATCAGCGGACGCGCGATGGACGTGCCCAGCAGATAAAGCCCCTCGTACTGCGCATTGGCGCGGAACATCGGGAAGACGAAATCGCGGACGAACTCCTCGCGGATGTCCTCGATATAGATGTTCTCAGGCTTGATCCCCAGCAGCTCGGCCTTCTGGCGGGCGGGCTCCAGTTCTTCGCCCTGACCCAGATCGGCGGTGAAGGTCACGACCTCACAGCCGTACTCGGTCTGCAGCCATTTCAGGATGATCGAGGTATCAAGGCCACCGGAATAGGCCAGAACAACTTTCTTGGGCGCGGACATCTGACTTCCCCTTATGCGTAAGACGATTGGCCCCTAGCGGGTTTTCGACGTGGGGGCAAGAAGCAGTGGGTTGACCGGGCGCTGCGAATAAGCGCACACCAGAGACAACCAAAGATTGTCAAAGGGGTTTTTTGAATGCTTGGATGGAAGATTTTCGCCCATTCGCTGCGGATGGTGTTCGGCAATCTGCCGCAAGTTCTGCAAATCGTTCTTGGTCCAGCCGTGATCGGAACCGTCGTAGTCATCGGGCTGTTTCTGGTGTCCGGCATTCCGGTCGAAGCCTTTGACGACAGCGATACAGGATTGCCGCCCGAGGTGAATCCGGCATCATTCATCCTGTTCATCATACTTCTGGCGATCGTGATGCTTGTCACCATGGGCTGGATCGCCGTGGCGTGGCACCGCTTCATCCTGCTCGAGGAGTATCCCAGTGGGCTTCTGCCGACCTTCCGGTTCGACCGCATCTTGGCCTATTTCGGGCGCGGGCTGATGTTGATACTCCTGTTTGCGATCGGATACCTGCCGATGCTTGTGATGATCGGAATGTTGGGCGAGGGCGCGATCGCGGTTTCGATATTTCTGACGATCCTTTACATCGTGTTCCTGATCGTCTGCTTCTATCGGTTGTCAATCATCCTGCCTGCGGCCGCCATCGGCCGTCCGATCACGCTGGGCGATGCGTGGAGCAACACCCAAGGCACCTGGGGCGCCATCCTCGTTTTGGTTCTGGTTTCGATCCTGTTCCAGTTCCTGGTGCAGCTGGCCGGTGGCGTTCTGTCGATGATTCCGGTTCTGGGGGTTCTGATCGCCGTGTTCTTCGGCATGGTGATCCTGCCGATGATCAGTGTCAGCATCCTGACCACGATGTATGGCGTGTTCATCGAAAAACGCGAACTGGGCTGATCGCCCGTACACCGATGTATTCCTTGCCCTTGTCGGCCTAATGGGGCAGGGAATGCGGCATGAGTGATTTCATGACCCGCGCCCGCGCCGCCGAACAGGCGATGCGCACCGTGTTTTCTGCAACCCCGTTGCAGCGCAATACTCATCTGTCAAAGAAATACGACGCCGACATCTGGCTGAAACGTGAAGACCTCAGCCCGGTGCGGTCCTACAAGATCCGCGGCGCGTTCAATGCCATGCGCAAACAGCAGGGGCAGGACCTGTTCGTCTGCGCCAGCGCCGGCAACCACGCGCAGGGCGTGGCGTTCATGTGCAAGCACATGGATGTGCGGGGCGTGATCTTCATGCCGGTCACCACGCCGCAGCAGAAGATCCAGAAAACTCGGATGTTCGGCGGCGACAACATCCAGATCCACCTGACCGGCGACTATTTCGACCACACGCTTGCCGCGGCTCAGGACTGGTGCGCGCAGCAGGGTGGGTATTTCCTGTCGCCCTTCGACGATGACGACGTGATCGAGGGGCAGGCCTCATTGGCCGTCGAAATCGAGGAGCAGCTGGGCGGCCTGCCCGATCACGTGGTGCTGCCGGTGGGCGGGGGCGGCATGTCCTCGGGCGTGGCGACGTGGTTCGGCGACCGCACTCACTGCCTGTTTGTCGAACCCGCAGGCGGGGCCTGTCTGCGCGCGGCGCTGGCGGCGGGCCATCCGGTGGCGCTGGACAAGGTGGACAATTTTGTCGACGGCGCGGCGGTGGGCCGGATTGGCGACAAGCCGTTCCGGCTGTTGCGTGACCGGCACCTGTCGGACGTGATCGTTCTCCCCGAGGACCGCATCTGCACCACTATGATCGAGATGCTGAACGTGGAAGGCATCGTGCTGGAACCCGCCGGCGCCCTTGCGATCGAGGCGGTGGGCGATGTCCAAAGCTTTGTGCGCGGCAGGACGGTCGTCTGCGTCACCTCGGGCGGGAATTTCGATTTCGAGCGTCTTCCCGAAGTCAAGGAACGCGCGCAGCGCTACTCGGGCGTCAAGAAGTACTTCATCCTGCGCCTGCCGCAGCGCCCCGGAGCACTGAAGGAATTTCTGAACATCCTCGGCCCCGAAGATGACATCGCCCGGTTTGAATACATGAAGAAATCGGCGCGCAATTTCGGCTCGGTCCTGATCGGGATCGAAACCGCCAAGCCCGAGAACTTTCTGCGCCTGTTCGCCCATCTGGACGATGCCGGTTTCGTCTATACCGACATCACCGAGGACGAGACACTGGCCCAGTTCGTGATCTGACCGCTCACAGGCTCTGCGCCAGTTCGGCCAGGAACGTCTTGCGCGACTCGTCGAAGGCGGCCAGGAGCGCGTCCAGATTCACCTCGGCGCCCTGGCCCGCCGCGGCCCGTCGCTCGCCATCCTGGCACAGCTTGGAGAAGGTTTCGAACCCGAGGCTCAGTGCGCTGCCCTTCAGGAAATGCAGGTTCTGCTCAAGCTCGCGCCGTTCGGTATCGGCCTGCAGGCGGTCGATGACCTCGCCCACCTCGTCCAGAAAGATGTGAACGACCTCATCGAACTCGTCGGGCCCGACCTCATCCCGCAATTGGCGCACCCTGGGCCAGTTTATCATGCCCGTTCTCCGCATTGACCCGTTTGTGACCTGACTACCGGGATCGGGTAAAGAGCACGTTAAGTCGGTCCCTGTGTGGTGGTGCCGGTTTTTCACCGGTTGTTAAGATTGGACGCTTAGCGTTTCTACACCCCGAATAGGAAGCGCAGAGGTCGGCGTGCGATTGCCCAGCCAACCAGAGATCAAGTCTGATCTGGATTTTGGTGCCATCCAGAACGTGCTGGTGGTGGATGACAGCCGCCTTCAGCGCCGGATCCTCGTGGCATCGCTCAAGAGATGGGGGTTCACCGTCATCGAGGCGGACAGCGGTGAAGAGGCGCTCGACCTGTGCAGGCAAGGTCTGCCCGATCTGGTGCTCAGCGACTGGGTGATGCCGGGGATGGGCGGGCTGGAGTTCTGCCGCGCCTTCCGACAGCTGGAAAAAGACGCGTACACCTACTTCATCCTTCTGACGTCCAAGAGCGAAAAGCAGGAGGTGGCGCGCGGCCTGGACGCGGGGGCGGATGATTTCCTCATCAAGCCGCTCGAGGCGGACGAACTGCGCGCGCGGATCTCGGCCGGTGCGCGGATATTGGGCATGCAGCGTGAATTGTCGGAAAAGAACCGGCTGATCGAAAAGGCCTTGTCCGAACTGCGCGCCGCACATGACTTGATCGACAAGGATCTCATGCAGGCCCGCAGCATCCAGGAATCGCTGGTGCCCGAGCTGACCCGGGAGTTTGGCCGCTCGCGCGTCAGCCTGTTGCTCAAGCCCTGCGGTCATATCGGCGGCGACCTCGTGGGCATGTTCTCGCCCGGTGCGAACCGGATCGGGTTCTACAGCATCGACGTGTCCGGGCACGGCATCACCTCGGCCATGATGACCGCGCGGTTGGGTGGGTACCTGACCAGCCAGCATTTTGACCAGAACGTGGCGATGGAGAAGCGGTTCAACAAGTTCTATGCACTGCTGCCCCCCGAACAGGTGGCCGAGACGCTGAATGCCCGCCTGATGGCCGATACCGGGATCGAGGAATATTTCACGATGGTCTATGCGATCGTCGATCTTCGGTATGGCCATGTGAAGATGGTTCAGGCCGGCCACCCGCACCCGTTGTTGATCCGTGCGGATGGTTCGATGCAGTTCATGGGCGACGGCGGTCTGCCGATCGGCCTGATCGATGGGGCGACCTTCCGAAAGATCGACTTCTACATGCAACCGGGCGACCGGTTGCTGTTGTATTCCGACGGGTTCACCGAATGCCGAGTGGCCGATGGCGGGCTGCTTGACGAAGATGGGCTGTGCAGGCTGGCGGGGGACTGTCTGGCCCAGCACAACGGCCCCGAGTTTCTGGACGACATGTTCTGGCGGCTCACCCAGTCGATGCCGCCCGGCGAAACGATGGATGATGACGTCTCGGCCGTGTTTTTCGAGTTCAACGGGAATTAGCGCTCCGAAAGGTGCAAGCGGGCGAAATGGCGGTCGCCGGCATTGCCCAGCATCTGGACCGCATCGCCCGCGTTCATCCAGACCGCCTCGTGAAAGGCTTCGGTCGGCGGCCCCTGGCGCCGCACCGGGCGGGCGCGATAGATCAGGCAGATCTTTTCGGCCCACAGGTCGTATTCAGGCATGTAGGTAAAGCGCCGGAACGCGCCGACCCGGCGGGGGGAGGCGATCGACCAGCCGGTTTCCTCGAACACTTCTCGATGCAGGGCGGTGACCGGGGATTCGCCCGGATCAATTCCGCCGCCGGGCAGCTGCAGATCGGGGCCGGGCTCGATCTGGCAGGTCAGCAGCAGGCTGCCGCCTCGGGGCAGCAGCGCATAGACTCCCACGCGCCGAGTATATCTGCGCCCCGGTTCCGGGGTTTCGCCGAACCGCCTGATCATGTTAAGAGCCCTTTCAACTCTGGATCTTCGACCTATATGGTGGCGGTATGCCAACCCGTGGCGTTTAAGGAAACCCCATGTCTTTTGGAACGAAAATCGCGTGGGACGATACCGTCCTGCCCTTTCAACTCGATGTCTCGGATATGCGCGGCCGTGTGGCGCGGCTGGACGGGGTGCTGGACGGCATCCTGAAACAGCACGACTATCCCGAACAGGTCGAGGCGCTGGTGGCCGAGATGGCCCTGCTGACCGCGCTGATTGGCCAGACCGTCGCGCTGCGCTGGAAGCTGTCGCTGCAGGTGCAGTCGAACGGACCGGTGCGAATGATCGCCACAGATTACTATGCCCCGCGCGAAGAGGGCCAGCCCGCGCAGATCCGGGCCTATGCCAGCTTTGACCGCGACCGGCTGACCGATGGCGCGCCGTTCGATCAGGTGGGCGAGGGGTATTTCGCGATCCTCATCGACCAAGGCAAGGGAACGCAGCCCTATCAGGGGATCACGCCGCTGACCGGCGGATCGCTGAAGGCCTGCGCCGAGTCTTATTTCGCGCAGTCCGAGCAGTTGCCGACGCGGTTCTCGCTGAGTTTCGGAAAATCGACCGAACCCGGAGCCGGCGAACGCTGGCGGGCAGGCGGCATCATGCTGCAGCACATGCCCAAGGCCTCGCCCTTCGTGGCCACGAATGACGGTACCGGCGACATCTTGACGGCGTCGGACCTGGTGGATGGCAATGAAGGCGAAAACTGGGACCGCGTGAACATCCTGCTGGATACGGTCGAGGATCTGGAAATGATCGGGCCGTCCGTGGCGCCGACCGACCTGCTGGTGCGTCTGTTCCACGAGGAACAGCCCCGTGTGTACGAGGCCCAGTCGGTGCAGTTCGGCTGCACCTGCTCCGAGGATCGCGTGCGTCAAAGCCTGTCTATCTACTCGGCCCAGGACATCGAGAAGATGACCACCGACGAAGGCACCGTCACCGCCGACTGCCAGTTCTGCGGCGCGCATTACGTGCTGGATCCGAAATCGGTCGGGTTCGAGGCCGAAGACCCGGATGACGGCTGACCTGATCCCGCGTCTGAGCGAAGCGCTGGCCCGACCGGGTGATGGGTCCAGCGACTTCGACCTCAATCCCGGCACGGTTCTGCCTGCGGGGCGCAAGCTGCGCCCGGCAGGTGTTCTGGTCGCCGTGGACTTGGTCCGTGGCGATCCGCGCCTGATCTTGACCAAGCGGTCCTCGGCCCTGAAACACCATCCGGGGCAGATCGCATTTCCGGGCGGCAAGCAGGACGACACCGATGCGGATGTGACCGCCACGGCCCTGCGAGAGGCGCAGGAGGAGATCGGCCTGCCGCCGGACCTGCCGCGCATTCTGGGTACCTTGCCGGTGCATGAAACCGTCACGTCATTTGCCGTGACGCCGGTGGTGGCGGTTCTGGAGCGCGGCTTTGACCCGGTGGCCGAACCCGGCGAGGTGGACGAGGTGTTTTCGGTTCCGCTTGCGCATGTGCTGAACCCTGCGAATTATGTGGTTGAATCGCGCATCTGGCGCGGAACACGACGGTATTTCTTCGCGGTGCCCTATGGCCCCTACTACATCTGGGGCGCCACGGCCCGCATGTTGCGCGGGTTGGCGGCACGGATGAGCGAATGATGCGGATCACCGAAGACTGGATCACGAACCCGGCCACACAGAACGTGTGTGCAGCGCTGACCGAGGGCGGTGCGCAGGCGTTGTTCGTGGGAGGCTGTGTGCGCAATGCGCTGTTGGGGGCACCGGTCTCGGATCTCGACATCGCCACCGATGCCCGCCCGCAGCAGGTGATGGATCTGGCCGAAAAGGCCGGGCTGAAGGCGATTCCGACGGGGATTGATCATGGCACCGTGACCGTGGTCAGCGACGGCATACCGCATGAAATCACCACCTTTCGTCGCGACGTCGAAACCGACGGGCGGCGCGCGGTCGTTGCCTTTTCCGACCAGGTGGAAGAGGACGCCGCCCGTCGCGATTTCACCATGAACGCGCTCTATGCCCGCCCCGACGGCAGCATTCTGGACCCGCTGGGCGGCCTGCCTGACCTGCAGGCGCGGCGCGTGCGGTTCATCGGCACGGCCGGGGATCGCATCCGCGAGGACTATCTGCGCTCGTTGCGGTATTTCCGGTTCCACTCTTGGTATGGCGACGCGCAGGCCGGGATGGACCCGGATGCTCTGGCGGCGATTGCGGCCGATCTGGACGGGCTCGACCGGCTGTCGCGCGAGCGGGTCGGGGCCGAGATGCTGAAACTTCTGGCCGCGCCCGACCCGGCTCCATCGGTGGCCGCCACGCGCAGCATCGGCGTTCTGGCGCATCTGCTGCCCGGCGCCGACGATCGGGCGCTGCCGATCCTGATCCATCTTGAATCGCAGGCCGGGCTTGCCCCCGACGCGCTGCGCCGTCTCGCGGTCATCGCAGGGCCCGAGGTTGCCGGGACTCTGCGCCTCAGCAAGGTGCAGCTGGCCCGCCTGACCCGGATCCGGGACGGGGCGCAGGGCGGTGCTGGGGCGGCCGAATTGGGATATCGGCTGGGCCAACCAGACGGACAGGACGCGGCCCTGCTGCGCTTCGCCTTTCTGGAACAGCCCTGGACGGCTGAAACGAGCGCGGCCGTCGAAAAAGGGGCGTCGGCGACCTTCCCGGTCAGGGCCGCCGATCTGCTCGGGCGTTATTCTGGCCCGGCGCTGGGCGCGAAACTGGCCGAACTGGAAAGCCGCTGGATCGACTCGCATTTCACGCTGGACCGGGACGCGTTGCTGCAAGATTGACGGGAAGTCTCAAAAGGGGATGACAAGTCCTTGGGTTTCCGGCTAGGGTGCGCCTGTCTCATGGATGGAGGACTGCGAATGTATTACGGGATCTGGTTCGGCTAAAGCCAGAACACCTGACCCGTACGGGTGGTGTTTTGGCGCCATCTGCTTTCGCATTTTCAATTTTACTGCTCGATCGGAGCACATCCATGTTTCGCTATTTCGAAAACCTCGTTGACCCTTTTGTTGCCTATGAAGAGGTCGACACGCCGCCGACACGGCTGTGGCCCTTCATGCTGGATTATTCCCGCCCTTTTCGGCGCGTCTTCTTCTGGGCCGCGCTGATGTCGATCATCGTGGCCGCGGTCGAGATCGGGCTGATCTATTACATGGGCCGGGTCGTCGACCTTCTTGGCGGATCGCCGTCCGAGGTCTGGCAGGCCCACGGGACCGAGCTGGTTCTGGTCGCGCTGTTCATCCTGTTCCTTCGCCCGATCCTGCATGTGCTGGACGTATTGCTGCTGAACAACGCGATCCTGCCCAATTTTGGCACACTGATCCGCTGGCGGGCGCACAAGCACGTTCTGCGCCAGTCGGTCGGTTGGTTCGAGAATGATTTTGCCGGGCGCATCGCCAACCGCATCATGCAGACCCCGCCCGCTGCGGGCGAGGTGGTGTTTCAAGTGTTCGATGCGATTTCGTTCTCGCTGGCCTATCTGATCGGCGCGGCGATCCTGCTGATGGCCGCCGATCCACGCCTGCTGCTGCCGCTGCTGATCTGGTTCGCGCTCTATGCGCTGCTGGTGCGCTGGACGGTTCAGCGGGTGGGACCGGCCTCGCAGGCCGCGTCCGATGCGCGGTCCACGGTGACGGGCCGGGTAGTGGACAGCTATACCAACATCCATTCGGTGAAAATGTTCGCCCATGCCCAGCAGGAACTCGATTATGCGCGCGAAGCGATCGAGGAGACCCGGCGCACCTTCCAGATCGAAATGCGTATCTTCACCATCATGGATGCCGTTCTGGTCGCGCTGAACGGCGTGTTGATCATCGGTGTGGTCGGCTGGGCCATTTACCTGTGGATGCAGGGCAGTGCCTCGGTTGGGGTGGTGGCGGCGGCCACCGCGCTGACGCTGCGGCTGAATGCCATGACCGGCTGGATCATGTGGGCGCTGACCAGCTTCTTCCGCCAGCTGGGCGTCGTGGCCGAGGGGATGGAGACCATCGCCCAGCCCGTCGACCTGCTGGATGCGCCCGGCGCCAAGCCGCTGCAACTGACCGATGGCCGGATTGAGATCCGCGACCTGTCGCACCACTATGGCCGCGAGACCGGCGGGCTGGATCATGTCAATCTGACCATCCAGCCGGGCGAAAAGGTCGGCTTGATCGGGCGGTCGGGGGCCGGGAAGTCGACCTTGGTCAAGCTGTTACTGCGGTTCTACGACGTGGAAAGCGGCGCGATCCTGATCGACGGGCAGGACATCCGCACCGTCACCCAGGACAGCCTGCGCCGCAATATCGGCATGGTTCAGCAGGACAGTGCGCTGCTGCACCGCTCGGTGCGCGACAACATCCTGTATGGCCGGCCCGATGCCACCGAAGACCAGATGATCGCCGCCGCCAAACAGGCCGAGGCGCATGACTTCATCCTCGATCTGCAGGACCCGCAGGGCCGCACCGGCTATGACGCCCATGTGGGCGAGCGCGGCGTCAAGCTGAGCGGCGGGCAGCGGCAGCGGGTGACGCTGGCGCGGGTGATTCTGAAGGACCCGCCGATCTTGTTGTTGGACGAGGCCACATCCGCCCTAGATTCCGAGGTCGAAGCCGCAATCCAGGAGACGCTGTACGGCATGATGCAGGGCAAGACCGTGATCGCCATCGCGCACCGGCTCAGCACCATCGCCCAGATGGACCGCATCCTGGTGATGGACGGAGGCCGGATCGTCGAGGAAGGCACCCATGCCGATCTTTTGGAGCAGGGCGGTCTTTACGCCCAGTTCTGGGCGCGCCAATCTGGCGGCTTCATGAACCCCGGGGCCGCGGACGAGGCAGCAGAATGACGGTCGCAGACCTGATCAAACCGTTTGAACCCACCCAGACGCCCCCGCCGCAAAGGCTGGGGGCGTTCGTTCGCTGGTGCCTGACAGGGGCCTGGCCCATGTTGTTCGCCGCTGCGCTGTTTTCGGCCCTTGCAGGTGCAATGGAGGCCGGAACCGCCTGGATTCTGGGCTGGGTGATCGACATGGCGACCGCCAGCGGGCCCGAGAACTTTCTGACACCGCGAAACCTGTGGATGATCCTGGGCGCCGTGGCGTTCTTTATGTTGATCCGGCCGCTGCTGTTCGGGCTGTCCTCGGTGTCGAACAACTATATCGTCATGCCCAACATCCCGCCGCTGGTGCTGGCAAAGCTGAACCGTTGGACGCTGGGCCAGTCGGTCGCCTATTTCGACGACGATTTTGCCGGCCGCATCGCGCAGAAACAGATGCAGACGGCCAATGCGCTGACATCGGTCGTATCGGAGACCATCAGCGCCATCGTCTTTGCCCTCGCCTCGCTTGTCGGATCTTTGCTTTTGTTAGGGTCTATTCACCCCTTGGTCATGCTGCCCTTCGTGGCTTGGCTGGCGGTGTATTTCCTGCTGGTGCGCTGGTACCTGCCGCGCATTCGCACACGCTCGGCCGCGCGGGCCGGGGCGCGGGCGATGGTGTCTGGACAGGTAGTGGACACGATCACCAACATCAAGACGGTCAAGCTGTTTGCCAATTCCGAGTTCGAGGATCAGGCCGCTCGCGACTCGATGGTTGCGCTGCGCGACAAGTCGCTGGCCTTCGGCAAGCTGTCGGCCAGTTTCCGGTTCATTTTGATGACGTTGGCGGGGCTTCTGCCGGTTCTGCTTTTGGGCGCCACCTTGTGGCTTTGGCAGGTCGGGTCGGCGACCACCGGGGATATCGTGGCGGCGGGCGCCATCTCGATTCGCATCGCACAGATGACGGGCTGGGTCAGCTTCACCCTGATGGGGATCTACGCCCATGTGGGCGAGATCGAGAACGGCATGAAAACCCTGGCGCGGCCCGACCGGGTCGACGATGCGCCGGACGCCACCGAGCTGGCAGCGCCCGAGGGCCGGATCGAGTTCCGCGATGTCAGTTTTGCCTATGGTCGCGACGTGGGCGGGGTCTCGGACCTGACGCTAACGGTGCAGCCGGGGGAGAAGCTGGGGATCGTCGGCGCCTCGGGGGCGGGCAAATCCACCCTGGTTTCGCTGCTTCTCAGGCTCTACGACAGGGAAAATGGCCAGATATTGATCGACGGGCAGGACATCGCCCGCGTCACGCAGGACAGCCTGCGCCGCCAGATCGGCATGGTCACGCAGGAAACCGCGATGTTCAACCGCTCGGCCCGCGACAACATCCTGTACGGCCGACCCGATGCCACCGAAGACCAGATGATCGCCGCGGCTAAAAAGGCCGAAGCGCATGGCTTTATCCTCGATCTGCAGGACGGGCAGGGGCGCAAGGGATATGACGCGCATCTGGGCGAGCGCGGCGTCAAGCTGAGCGGCGGCCAGCGGCAGCGCATCGCGCTGGCCCGCGCGATCCTCAAGGACGCGCCGATCCTCGTGCTGGACGAGGCGACCTCGGCGCTGGACTCCGAGGTCGAGGCCGCGATCCAGACCGCGCTGCACCGGGTGATGGAGGGCAAGACCGTTCTGGCCATCGCCCACCGCCTGTCCACCCTCAGCGAGATGGACCGGATCATCGTTCTGGATCACGGGCGCATCGTGGAGAGCGGGCCGCATGACACCCTGCTGGCGCAGGGCGGGCTGTATGCGCGGTTCTGGCACCGCCAGTCGGGCGGGTTCATCCAGACCGAGGCCGCCGAATAAGGGTTTTGTTGGCGCATCAGCCCGGCTATCAGGCAGGCCATGACGCAGGAATACACCATTCTCCGCCTCGGGCATCAGGGCGACGGCATCGCCGCGGGCCCGGTCTATGCCCCCCGAACGCTGCCTGGCGAGCGGGTCAGCGGCCTGCTGGACGGCTCGGAGCTGACCGATATCAAGGTGCTGACGCCGTCGGACGATCGGGTCAAACCGCCGTGCCGCCACTACAAAAGCTGCGGCGGCTGCCAGTTGCAGCACGCCTCGGACGCCTTCGTGGCCGATTGGAAGGTCGAGGTGGTGCGTACCGCGCTGGCTGCTCAGGGGCTGCAGGCCGAGATGCGCCCGATCCTGACGTCGCCGCCGCAGTCGCGTCGCCGCGCCACCATCGCGGTGCGCCGCACCAAGAAGGGCGCGCTGGCGGGGTTCCACGGCCGCGCCTCGGACGTGATCACCGAGATTCCTGATTGCCAGCTGCTGGACCCGGCGCTGACCGCCGCCATCCCCGTGGCCAAGGCGCTGGCCGAACTGGGCGGCAGCCGCAAGGGCGTGTTGTCTGTCACCCTGACCTTATCCGAAGCCGGGCTGGACGTGGCGGTGCAGGGCGGCAAACCTCTGGACGGCCCGCTGGAACTGGCGCTTGCGCAGGCGACCGAGCAGCACGGCTTGGCGCGGCTGGCCTGGGATGGCGAGGTGATCGCCATGCGCAACCCACCCGCACAGCGCTTCGGTCCGGCCACGGTGGTCCCGCCGCCGGGGGCCTTCCTTCAGGCCACGAAAGATGGAGAACAGGCTCTAACACAGTCAGTTTTGGAGATTGTTGGCCCAGCCAAGCGGGTGGTTGATCTGTTCGCGGGCTGCGGCACGTTCTCGTTGCCGCTGGCGCAACTGGCTGAGGTTCATGCCGTTGAAGGCGCGGCTGATATGACCCGCGCGCTGGACCAGGGCTGGCGCAAGTCCACGGGATTGAAACAGGTCACGACCGAGATGCGCGACCTGTTCCGCCGCCCCTTGATGCCGGACGAGCTGCGCCGCTTCGACGCCGTGGTTCTGGACCCGCCACGCGCCGGCGCCGAGGCCCAGGTGGCCGAGCTGGCTCAGGCCCGCCGTCCGGTCATCGCCTATGTGTCCTGCAACCCTGTGACCTTCGCGCGGGATGCAAAAATTCTGGTTAAGGCGGGCTATGCCCTTGAATGGGTCCAAGTGGTTGACCAATTTCGATGGTCATCCCACAGCGAACTGGTGGGCAGCTTCAAACTGGCAGAGAACCCATGACCCGACAGGAGACCCTTCGCATGACGATCCGGCAGCGCCTGCAGGCCTTTGTCGAAAACCCGCGATTTGCGCAATTCATCACCGGCGTCATTCTGGTGAACGCGGTTCTGCTGGGCATGGAAACCTCGGACACGCTGATGGCGAAGTTCGGGCCGGTGATCGTGCTGCTCGATACCATCTGCCTGACCATCTTCGTGGCCGAGATCGCGATGAAATTGGTGGCCAACGGGCGCCGGTTTTTCCTCAATGGCTGGAACATTTTCGATTTCGTGATCGTCGGCATCGCCCTAGTCCCCGGCGGCGCCGGCATTTCGGTTCTGCGCGCGTTGCGGATCTTGCGGGTGCTGCGGGTGATCTCGGTTGCGCCGCGTCTGCGCCGGGTGGTCGAAGGGTTCATCCAGGCGCTGCCGGGCATGGGCAGCGTGTTCCTGCTGATGGCGATCCTGTTCTATATCGGCGCGGTGATATCGACCAAATTGTTCGGCGACAGCTTCCCCGACTGGTTCGGAGACCTCGGCCGCTCAGCCTATACCCTGTTCCAGATCATGACGCTGGAAAGCTGGTCGATGGGCATCGTGCGCCCGGTGATGGAGGTCTATCCCTATGCCTGGCTGTTTTTCGTGCCATTCATCATGGTCACAACCTTCGCGGTGGTGAACCTGCTGGTCGGTCTGATCGTGAATTCGATGCAGGATGCCCACCACGCCGAGGAAGGCGTCAGGACCGATGCCTATCGGGACGAGGTGCTCGAGCGGCTTGACTCGATCGAACGCCGCCTGACCGAACATATGAACAGCAAAAAGTGATTTCCGTTTCCGCCGGATTTTGGCATGATGCTGCAAAACGAGCAGGCAGTGAAATCATGGATCGTCGAGCATTTGGATTGGGTGCACTGGCAACACTGAGCCTTTCGGCTTGTGGAAGTGGGGGCCCTCGATTTCTGACCTACAACGGACCCGAGGTGACATCCATCGTTGTGAACAAGGGCGCGCGCAAGATGTACCTGCTGCATCACGAGCAGATCTTGCGCGAGTATGATGTCGAGCTTGGCTTCGCTCCAAGCGGCACAAAGGTCAAGCGCGGAGACGGCCGCACACCCGAAGGCACCTATCTGATCGACCGCCGCAACCCTCGCAGCCGATATCACCTGTCGGTCGGAATTTCCTATCCAAACGCGCAGGACGTCGCCAAGGCCAAGTCGATGGGGGTCGATCCCGGCGGCGACATCTTCATCCACGGCCAGCCGAACCTGCGCAAAGAGCGCAAGCGCGCGAAAAAGACCCCGGACTGGACCGCAGGCTGCATCGCCGTCAAGAATGACGAGATCGAAGAGATCTATGCCATGGTCAAGCCCGGCACGGTCATCACGCTGCGTCCGTGACCGGCCGCCAGTCGCCGAAACCGAACTGGACATAGTCGCGCTGATAGGCATCGGCCGCCAGCGCCTCGAGCCGGGCATCGTAGATCTGTTCCAGCCTGTAGGGCGCATCCGGCTCTAACGGGGGCGGCGCGGGCGGTGCGCCGTGGCCAAACCTGCGCGCAAGATCCGGCAGGGCGGTTGCCATCTCATCCTCGCGCAGGATCAGGTCAGGCTGGGCAAAGGCGGCGATGCCCTCCAGCACCTGCGCCTGGCTGCACCACAGCCCATCCACCCGGATCGGGGTCTGCCCCGCGAGGTTCAGCTTCAGAAACTCCAGAAACGCGGCAAAGGCCGCATGATGCTGATCCAGCGTATAATTATGTTCGCGCAACTGCCCCGGAATGGGCAGTTTGAACCGATTGCGCAGCGTGTAGCGGATGGCGGCATAGCTGCCCGGCCCGGTGGCAAGGATCTTGTTGCAGAATGTAGTATGAGCGCGGGCCAGCGGGTGTCGCAGCACGGTGAATTTGCGATGCCCCGGGCGCGTCTTCATCCAGCGGCGCACCTGTTGCTGGTTGCGCCGGGTCAGCAGCCCGTCGGGCGGGCAGCCGTCCAGCGCGGCAAGCCAGTGGGTCACCGCCTGCTCGGGTCCGCCGCGCACCGGCAGATATATCAGCGGCGTGTCTGGAGCCGCGACATAGCGGGGCACGCCGGGGCCGCGGCGCGGTTCGAAACTTGGTGGGCGGTGCAGGTTGAACCAATCGGTGTCGCGCAGCGCCTGTTGCATTTCCTCGGGGTTCGAGACCTTGGACAGGGCGGGTGCCGGATTCTGCGGTTTTAGGTCGGGGGCCAGCCGATCCAGCCGCGCAGCCACACCCAGCCAGGCGGCCAGCCCGTTCAGAACCTCCAGATCCGACAGGTCGTCATATCCGATGTGGAAAGCAACCTGTCCGGTGCGTTGCAGGTGGTTCAAGACCGCAAGGCGATGCTCCTGTCTCCGGTCCAGATAGTCGGCGAATTCCTGCGGATCGAAGGGCACCGTCGCATCGCGCCGCTGTTTCACGTTGGTCAGCTTCCACTGCTGGGTGGCGCGGGCGATCTTCAACGAGATGTAGCTGTCCAGCGGGTTGCGGGTCAGGATGATTTTGGCGCAGCGCGGATCGTCCAGCGCCAGCGCCAGCGCGCGCGGGTCGTGCGACGGAAAAAACCGGAACCCGTGCAGGCCGCCCGGTGCCCTGCGCACGGCCTGGATCACCGCGGCGGGGTCCTGGTCGCGCTGGTCGATGGAGAAACCCAGAACATGGGTCTCTTTCGGGTACCCGATAAAATGCGGGTTGAACAGCTCGCCATGGCAGGTCACGCCGTCCAACGCGTTCAAATGCGTCTCGAGTAGGTTCGAGCCGGTGCGCATGTCGGCCAGGATGATGAAATGGTCAAACGGGTTGGGCATTCCGGATCATTGCACCAGATAGGGCTTGTGATAAGGCCGGGTCTGGCCGCCGAACACGTCGTCGACCGGAAAATCCCCCATCAGGAAGGGGTGCATGCCTTGGTTCTTTAGGTTCTGCAGGAATTTTCCGAACCCGGTCAGATCGACCATCCTGGGCGCTTCGATCAGGTGGCCCGGCTGCGACACGCCCATCTCGTCGATGACGGTCTGCAGATGCTCGATCGGGGATTCGAGGAATTCTGCCATCGACCAGATTCGCACCCGTGCCTTGGTCCAGACGGAATCGAGCACCTCGAGCTGCTCGCTCTCGATCTTCTGCAGCCGCGCGGCCTGGGCGCGGATTTCCCCGAAATTCTGGTTCGACCGGAACAGGGGCACCGCCCAGGCGCCGGTAACGACCGAAACCTGCGCGTTCTTGTCCCGCGCCAGGAACCAGTTGATCTTTTGCGTATCGGCGGGGCCGAACTGAAAGCACTGCCGCTCGCCGCGGGTGTTCCAGATCAGGTTCGACAGAAAGGCGGTTGGGTTGTAGTCACGCAGCGTCGCGCTGTCGCTGAGCGCGCCGTTGATGAGGGTTTCCCGGCCTGCGAACTCGGCCCGCTCGGGTGCGAACAGATGGCCATGGACCCGCGCGCCGGTGGTGTTTGACAGCCAGTCCTCGAAATCGACGAACAGCTCCGAAAATCCCTGAAACACCGAATAGGGGAACGCGGTCAACCCGTTCTCGCTGCCGTGGCGGGGAAAGCGGCTTTGCATGTACAGCCCGTCGCGTCCGCGGGTGCGACGCTCGACCGCGCGGGAAAACACCCGGTCGATCTTGCCCGGATTGGGTTCGGCAGGTTTCAGCGCGCCGGGCTGGTCGGACAGGAACGCCTGGTACAGCCGGTCGGCTTGTGGCCAGATTTTGCGGGCGACGAAACAGTCGGACCGGCGCAGCAGCTGCAGGTGATCGTCATAGAAGATGTGCGGCCGGCCCTGGTAGTCGAATTTAGACAGGGTCAGCGACCGGCTTTCGATCTGGGTGGAATACAGCCGCGCCAGTGTCTGGAAATAGCTTTCGTCCGGAATCCAGACATGCCGGAAATAGCGATCGTAAATCGGGCGTTTCGGGTCCTGCAGGATCGCCGACAGCGTCTGGCGGGTCAAGCACCACCACTGGCTGCCCATGTGGGGCACCAACCCGTCGGGGATTCGCCGCCGGTAGCCGACTGCGCGTTGCAGCTTTACGAACCGGTCGAACAGCTTGCGGTGCTTGCGCCACGAGAACGGAAACCGCAGCGTGAACCGCTCGGCATCCAGCCCGCCCACGGTCCAGCTGACATCGGCGGTGGTGGCGCTTTCGATGAAGTCCGCGCGCGGCCGGTCAGCCAGATAGTCGATCAGGTCCTGCACCGGGCGCAGCGGCAGGCACGCGCCCGAGGACAGAAAGACGTGACGCACGCCCGGGAAGCGGTCCAGCATCAGTTCCGCGGCCGTCTGGGTGGCCGCGACGATCCCCCAGCCGCCCCAGTGACAGACATGGCGGTCACAGAACACGATCAGCGGATCATCGGCGCAGGCCGACACGAAATCGTCATGCACCTGTCGGGCGACCTTACGATCGACATGGATCACCACAGGGCATCCCGCAGCCGTCCAGTGCCGGGCCACCTGTTCGGCCCGGCCCAGCGCGGTATGGACCAGCATGATGATGCCCAAGCTGCCATTCATGCCCAGTTCCCCTTGGACATCAGACCCAGAATCTCGAGCTGGCGCCAGTTGATGTATTTCTCGGACCATTTGCACCAGAAGACAGGCCGGTTTTCCAGCTCGGCCAGATAGGCCTTGTATTCCGCCGACCCGCGATAGTGCTGGCCCCGCCGCAGCTCTTCCTGCACCTTGGTGCCCAGGGTGTCGATCAGCTTGGCATGCAGCAAAGCGCCGCTGGCCTTTTCTCCGCCCCATTCGTCATAGACCTGGTTCAGGCCGCGCGGCAGCAAGGCATGGGTCGAACTGACATAGACATATCGCCGGTCCCATCTGACCAGCGGGATCTTGTTCAGGGCCGGGGCCTTTTCCGGCCGGTCCCGGAAGAACATGCGCGCGCGCGGGCCACCCTGGATCCAGAGGTTGCCGTATACGGGGTTTTTGCTGATCACATAGTTGCCCGAGTCGAACCAGGGCGCGATTTCGAACGGGTCCAGACCTTCGTGATACGGGGCCTCCTGGATCGGGCCTTCGGGGTACATGTCCAGCAGCATGGTGCCGAAGCTGCGCACCCCGGTGCCGTCCAGCCAGTCGGTCAGCGCGCGCAGCGGGCGCGTGTCGCAGAAGGGATAGACGAAGAACTCATCCGGATCGACGGTCAGGACCCAGTGGCCATGCGCGTATCGGCGCAGCAGGTGGTTGGACCAGTCAACCCCGAATGTGGCCCGGCGATAGCTGGCCGCCGTATGCCAGACCGAGACGTCGGGCTGCTGTGCCAGGTATTCCAGCGTGCCGTCATCGCTGTCATTGTCCACGAACAGAAAGTGGTCGATGCCCAGCTTTCGGTAGTAGGACAGGAACCAGGGCAGGCGGATCTTTTCGTTGCGCACCACGCTCATCAACAGGATGTCGTCCGAGCGGATCTGGCGGGTCTTGTCCTGAACGGGTTTCAGATCGCGGCCGCGGCGGGCGCAACGCAACAGACGGCGCTTGCGCCGCAGTCTCATCCGATAGGAAGCCAAAAGGCTCACGCGACTGCCCAACCTTTTTCCTTACGCGAGCATGCCCGGGGCTGGTTGCGGCCAGAGTGGTGCCGGGCAATGACGTTTTATGACATTTTCGCACCTTGCAAGGCAATCTATTTAAATGGCGTTATCCAGACAGGGGTTTTCCGGGTGCGGAGTTCCCCCCTCAACGCCAACCGCCCGAAGACATCAGCCCCAACGCCTGCAGATGCGCCCAGCCCGCAAAGCGCTCGGAACGGGCGGTCCACAAGTTAGGCCCGGCGATGATGCCATCATAGTATGGCCCGAATTGGTCGGGATCGTGAAAATGCTGGCGCCTGCGCTTTTCCTCCTGCGATTTGGCGACGACCTGCGGCAGGAACTTGGTGTGCAGCAGCACCCCCGAAGGCGCCTCGCCCCCCGGCCCGTCATAGGCATGGTTCAGATGCCGGGGCAGCGCCGAGTGGCAGGAATTCACATAGGCGAACCGGCGGTTCCACTTGACCAAGGGGATCTTGTTCAACGTCGGCGCCCGCTCGGGCCGGTCGGCAAAGAAAACCCGGTCACGCACCCCGCCTTGCACCCACAAATTGCCCAGCGGCTGTTGCCGCCGCACGCGATAGGGGCCGGGGTCGAACCAGGGCAGGGTCTCGGTCGGGTCGGTATCGGGGTCGTGCGTCTGGCTGCCCAGCGGTCCCTTGGGATAAAGGTCGAGCATCAGCGCGCCGAAAGCCAGCTGCCCGTTTCCGTCCAGCCATCGGGTCAGGTCATGCAGGGTGCGGCTGTCGTGATGGGCATAGATCAGCAGTTCGTCGGCATCCACCATCAGGGTCCAGTGGCCATGGCCATAGCGCATCTGCAACCAGGTCAGCCAGTCCAGCCCGAACCGCGCCTCGCGATAGCTGGCCCCGGTCTGCCACAGCGAAACGTCCGGCTGGTTGAGCAGGTAGGTGACCGAGCCGTCATCGCTGCCGTTGTCGACCATCAGGAAATGATCGACCCGCAGCCGGCGATAGTGGCGCAGAAACCAGGGCAGGCGCTCGATCTCGTTGCGCAGGGTGGTAAAGGCCAGAATGTCGGTGGGCGCGATCAGACGGGTCTTGTCCGACACCGGCGTCAACGCGTGGCGGCTGCGGAAGGACCGCCACAACAGGCGCTTGCGTTTCAGGCGCAGGCGGTATCTGCGAATCCAGCCCGGGGCGTTTTCGTCATGATGGTGCGCGGCGCCCATGGCACGATCACTTTTCGTAATGGCCATTCTGATGCCAGCGCCAGGCATCGGCGATCATCACTTCCAGCCGCGACCGTTTGGGCCGCCAGCCCAGTTCGGCCTCGGCCCGGGTCGAGCCTGAAACCAGCTTGGTGCAGTCGCCCGCCCGGCGCGGACCGACATTGAAGGGCACCTCGCGGTTGGTCACGCTGTGCGACTGCGCGATCACCTCTTTTACTGAAAACCCGGTGCCGGTGCCCAGATTGAACACCCGGCTGCCCTTGCTCTGTTCCAGCCAGCGCAGGCCCAGTACATGCGCATCCACCAGGTCGCAGACATGGACATAGTCGCGGATGCAGGTGCCGTCGGGCGTGTCGTAATCTGTGCCGTAGACGGTCAGCGCGTCGCGCTTGCCGTCGATCGCGTCCAATAGCAGCGGAACCAGATGGGTCTCGGGGCGGTGGAACTCGCCCACGTCGCCGTCAGGGTCGGCACCAGCCACGTTGAAATAGCGAAAGATCACGTGGTTCAGCCCGTGCGCCTGTTCGAAATCGCGCAGGATATCCTCAATCGCACGTTTCGAGGCGCCATAGGCGTTCAGCGGGTGTTGCGGCGTGGTTTCGTCCAGCACCACGTTGTCCTGGTCGCCATAGGTTGCGCAGGTGGACGAGAAAACGAAATCCAGGCAACCGGCGGCCACGGCCGCCTCGATCAGGTTCAGTGATCCGGTTACGTTGTTGCGCCAGTACCGGCCCGGCTCGCTCATGGCTTCGCCGACTTGGCTGAGCGCGGCGAAATGCATCACCGCCGCCGGTTGGTACTTGGCAAAGACCTGATCCAGCCGCGCGCGGTCCAGCATATCGCCCTGTTCGAACGGGCCGAATTTCACCGCATCCTGCCAGCCGGTGACAAGGTTGTCATAGGTCACGGGCACATAGCCCGCCTGCGCCAGCGCCTTGCAGGCATGAGATCCGATATATCCGGCACCGCCGGTCACGAGTATGTTTGTCATCCGTGGTCCTGCCGAATGTCTGCCGCTCATGGGCTAATTGCTGCGCTGCCCGCGCGGAACGGGGAATCTGCGCCTATTCCAACCCCATCGCGGCCATCATGCTTTCGATTTTGGCCACGTCCTGCGGATTGTTCAACTCCCAGAACTGGCGGCCTTTTGCCTCGACCTCGACACACAGAACCTTGCGTCCGTTTTCCATGAACCGCAGCTGTTCCAGCCCCTCGAGCCGTTCCAGCGGCCCGACCGGCCAACCCGGATAGGCGGCCAGCGCGTCGGGGCGGTAGGCATAGACGCCCACATGATGGAACACCGGCGTCGGATCCGACCCGGCATAGGTGTCGGCGGTGAAGGGGATCACTTCCTTCGAGAAATAGAGCGCGCTGTGATCGGTCGCGAAGACGGCCGTGGTGCCGCCCACCCGGCCGTGCCTGCGGTCGTTCAGCAGCCCGTTCAGCGCCTCGCCGTCGCACCGCAGCACCGGCGTGGCCACGCCGGCCTCAGGCGCAGCGCGCAGGCCATTGACCAAATCCTCGATGAACCAATGCGGGGTCAGGGGGGCGTCGCCTTGCAGGTTGACCACGATCTCGTATCCGCCGCCCAGCCTGTCATGCGCCTCGGCGCAGCGTTCGGTGCCGTTGGCGCAGCTTTCTGAGGTCATCACCACCTCGGCGCCAAAGCCCTCGGCCGCAGCGCGGATGCGGTCGTCATCGGTGGCCACCACCACCCTGTCGACGCCCGAGACCGACATGGCCGCGCGCCAGGACCGCTCGATCAGGGTCATGGGCTTTCCCGTTGCGCCGGTCAGTGGCACCAGCGGTTTGCCCGGATAGCGGGTTGAGGCATAGCGGGCGGGGATCGCGATCAGAACCGACATCAGGCCTCCTTGAGTTCGACGCCCGGGGCATAGGCAATAAAGAACGGGTTGGCATAACCCTCCTTGCCGTAGGTCAGCGGCGTGTGGTCGTCGAAACGCACCACATGGCCCCCGGCTCCGGCCAGCACCGCGTGGCCTGCGGCGGTGTCCCACTCCATGGTTCGCCCGACACGCGGATAGAGGTCGGCTTCGCCCGTGGCCACCAGGCAGAATTTCAGCGACGAGCCCGCCGACTTGCTGTCTTTGACCTGGTATTTGTTGATGTAGTCATCCGTGGCCTGATCGCGATGCGATTTCGAGGCCACCACCAAAAGCGCCGAATTGTCCGGATCAGAGACTGAAATCGGCGTGACCTCGCCCGGTTTGTCCTTGTCCAAGGCGTCGGTCTCCTCGACCGAGCGGCCATCGGCCAGGGTATAGAACATGCGCCCGCGGGCCGGGGCATAGACCACGCCGCGGGTGGGCACGCCGTTTTCGACCAGCGCGATGTTCACGGTGAAATCCCCGCGCCGGTTGATGAATTCCTTGGTGCCGTCCAGCGGATCGACGATTAGAAAGGTGTCGCCTTGCTGGCTGTGCGACGCGGCCTGTTCCTCGGTCACCAGCAGGATGTCGGGGAAGGCGGCGCGCAGCCCGGCCGAGATCAGCGCATCGGCGGCTTCGTCAGCTTCGGTCACTGGGCTGGAATCGGATTTGACCTTCACGTCAAAATCATCGGCATCGTAGATCTCCATGATCTTGTCGCCCGCTTCCAGGGCCAGGCGTCTGATCACGGGGATGAGGTCGTCATAGGTCACAAAAATGCTCCGTTTCCATGGTTTGTTGATCCGAAAACCTGACGAACTTATGCTGTGCCGGATACGGAACGGCAAGGAATTCGTGCCAGGCTGTCGGAACAAACCCGGGAAAGAGCGTTCGAGTGTTCTATTACAAGCGCAGCAGCAGCCTGCTTGGCAGCGCCTTCACCACGGCGGAACTGGTGTTCCACGCCGTCGTGCGCAACATCCGCTCGCAGCACAGCAACGCCGTTCTGGCCATCGTGATGAACATCCTGCAGGTCGTGCTGCTGGCCAGCGTATTCTACCTGATCATGTCTTTCATGGGTGCCCGGGTGGCCAAGATCCGCGGCGAGTTCATCCTGTACCTGCTGTCGGGCATTTTCCTGTTCATGACCCATATCAAGGCGGTGGGCGCGATCGCCTCGTTGGGGGGCACCAACAACCCGATGATGCTGCATTCGCCGATGAACATGATGGTGCTGCTGCTGGCGGCGGCTTTCGGCGCGCTGTATACGCAGATCGTGTCGATCCTGGTGATCCTGTTCGTCTACAGCGTGGCGGTCACCCCGATTGAGATGCAGGACCCCGGCGGCGCCTTCGCGATGTTGGTGCTGGCTTGGTACACGGGCTGTTCCGTGGGGCTGGTGTTCATGGCGCTCAAGCCGTGGCTGCCGACGGTGTCCCTGATGCTCAGCAACGTCTATCGGCGGTTGAACATGGTGTTTTCCGGCAAGATGTTCGTCGCCAACGCGTTGGGCGGCTATTTGCTGGCGATGTTTGCCTGGAACCCGCTGTTCCATGCGATCGATCAGTGCCGCGGGTTCATCTTTCGCAACTATTTCCCGCGCAACACCAGCTGGGAATATGCGCTTTGGGTCGGCATCGCGCTGATGATGATCGGCCTGCTGGGTGAATTCTATACACGCAAGCACATCTCGAAAAGCTGGGACGCCCGGCGCTAGGTCGCCACGCGCAGGGTCAGGTTGATGCGGCCACCCCGGGGCAGCAGGCGCGACGACCCGAACCGGATCCGGTCGATTCCGTGATAGGCCAGCCGTGCGGGGCCGCCCATGACCACCACGTCGCCCGAGTTCAGCCACACGGATTCGGTTTTTCCGCCGCGGGTGGTGTTGCCGATGCGGAACAGAGCGTCATCCCCCAATGAGATTGACACGACCGGCCACGAGAAATCGGCCTCGTCCCTGTCCTGGTGCAGGCCCATTTTGGCTCCTTCGCCGTAATAGTTGATCAGGCAGCAGTCCGGGTCGCGGTCCAGCGCGGTCACCTCGCGCCAGATGGTCAGGATCGGCTGCGGGATGTCCGGCCAAGGCATGCCTTTGGGGTGCGCGCCCTGGTAGCGGTATCCGCGGCCGTCCGACACCCAGCCCAACGGCCCGGCCGAGGTCATGCGCACCGACATCTTGCGCCCCGAGGCCGTGCTGGGATGAAACAGCGGCGCGGCTTTCAGAACCGGTCGCAAGGCGTCGACCAGCTGTTGCTGGGCGGCGCCGTCCAGATGGCCTTTTCTGATGTCGAATCCGCGTAAATTCAGGCGCGTCACGGCAGAAACCTCATTCCTTTCGAAATCCTTGCCAAAAAAGGCCCAAGATTCCCGAAAACCTGCATTTCACAGTGCTTGCAGGCCTTGGGCCTCGCCCTTATATACGCCGGGACGCGCGAGGGTGTAGTGCCACCGCGCCCAACAGATCGGGGCTGGGATGCCATAACGGGTTCTGGCCTCGGGACATCGCCTTGAAAAGAAAGGGATCGAAATAATGGGAAAAGTAATCGGGATTGACCTCGGGACCACCAACTCGTGCGTGGCCATCATGGACGGCTCGCAGCCGAAGGTCATCGAAAACGCAGAAGGGGCGCGGACCACGCCCTCGATCGTCGCCTTCACCGAGAATGAGCGACTGGTCGGACAGCCGGCAAAACGCCAGGCGGTCACCAACCCTGAAAACACGATTTTCGGCGTCAAGCGCCTGATCGGCCGCCGGGTCGACGACCCCGAGGTCGAAAAAGACAAGAAGATGGTGCCCTATCGCATCATCGACGGCGGCAACGGCGACGCATGGGTCGAAGCCCGCGGCGAAAAGTACTCCCCAAGCCAGATTTCGGCTTTCATCCTGGGCAAGATGAAGGAAACCGCCGAAAGCTACTTGGGTGAGGAAGTCACGCAGGCCGTCATCACCGTTCCGGCCTATTTCAACGACGCCCAGCGTCAGGCCACCAAGGATGCCGGCAAGATCGCCGGCCTGGAAGTGCTGCGGATCATCAACGAGCCGACCGCCGCCGCTCTGGCCTATGGCCTGGACAAGAAAGACAGCCAGACCATCGCGGTCTATGACCTTGGCGGTGGTACTTTCGACGTGACCATCCTGGAAATCGACGACGGCCTGTTCGAGGTCAAATCGACCAACGGTGACACCTTCCTGGGTGGTGAAGACTTTGACATGCGCATCGTCAACTACCTGGCCGAAGAGTTCAAAAAGGAACACGGCGTCGACCTGAGCCAGGACAAGATGGCCCTGCAGCGACTGAAGGAAGCTGCCGAAAAGGCCAAGATCGAGCTCAGCTCGACGACCCAGACCGAGATCAACCAGCCGTTCATCTCGATGGGCTCGAACGGCCAGCCGCTGCACATGGTCATGAAACTGACCCGCGCCAAGCTGGAATCGCTGGTCGGTGACCTGATCAAGAAATCGCTCAAGCCGTGCCAGGCCGCTCTGAAAGACGCCGGCATCTCGGCCAGCGACGTGGACGAGGTGGTTCTGGTCGGTGGTATGACCCGGATGCCGAAGGTCATCGAAGAGGTGACCAAGTTCTTCGGCAAAGAGCCCCACAAGGGCGTGAACCCTGATGAAGTCGTGGCCATGGGTGCTGCTATCCAAGCCGGCGTTCTGCAAGGCGACGTCAAGGACGTGGTCCTGCTGGACGTGACCCCGCTGTCGCTGGGCATCGAAACCCTGGGCGGCGTGTTCACCCGTCTGATCGACCGCAACACCACGATCCCGACCAAGAAGTCTCAGGTATTCTCGACCGCCGAGGACAACCAGAACGCGGTGACCATCCGGGTGTTCCAGGGTGAACGCGAAATGGCGGCCGACAACAAGCTGCTGGGTCAGTTCAACCTTGAAGACATCCCGCCGGCTCCGCGCGGCATGCCTCAGATCGAGGTGACTTTCGACATCGACGCCAACGGCATCGTTTCGGTTTCGGCCAAGGACAAAGGCACCGGCAAAGAGCAGAAGATCACCATCCAGGCTTCGGGCGGTCTGTCGGAAGACGACATCGAACGGATGGTCAAGGATGCTGAAGAGAACGCCGAGGCCGACCGCAAGCGCAAGGAGCTGGTCGAGGCCAAGAACCAAGCCGAAAGCCTGATCCATGCGACTGAGAAATCGATCGAGGAGCATGGCGACAAGGTCGATCCGTCGACCATCGAGGCGATCGAACTGGCCGTGGCCGCGCTTAAGGACGAATTGGAATCGGACAATGCCGACAAGATCAAGTCGGGCATCCAGAACGTGACCGAAGCGTCCATGAAGCTGGGCGAGGCGATCTACAAGGCGCAGTCTGAAGAGGCCAGCGAAGAACCGACCGCCGCCGATGCGGGCCCCGGCGATGACGACATCGTCGATGCCGAGTTCGAAGATCTGGACGATGACAAGCGCACCTAACGGCTAACCGGGCCAGTTCGGGCCGGTCCGGATACCGGGCCGGCCCGTTTTACGTTGAGGCAGAAGGAAACACCGATGTCAAAACGCTGCTATTACGAAGTGCTCGGCGTATCCAAGGGCGCTTCGGCGGAAGAGATCAAGAAGGCCTTTCGCCGAAAGGCGAAGGAGCTGCATCCCGACCGCAACAAGGACAACCCAGAGGCCGAGGCGCTGTTCAAAGAGGCCAACGAGGCCTATGACATCCTGCGCGATGCCGACAAGAAAGCCGCTTATGACCGGTTCGGTCACGCGGCCTTTGAGAACGGCACCGGCGGTGCGCGCCCGGGTGGCGGTTTTGGCTCGGGCGATTTTTCCAGCGCCTTTTCCGACGTGTTCGACGATCTGTTCGGCGATTTCATGGGCGGCCGGCAGGGCGGTGGGCGCCGGGCCGCGCGGGGGTCCGACCTGCGCTACAATCTGCGCGTGACCTTGGAAGAGGCCTACTCGGGGCTGCAGAAAACCATCAACGTGCCGACCGCCGTGGCCTGTTCGTCCTGCGAAGGCACCGGCGCCGAAGGCGGGGTCGAACCCACCACCTGCCCGACCTGTTCGGGCATGGGTAAGGTGCGCGCGCAACAGGGCTTTTTCACCGTCGAGCGCAGTTGCCCGACCTGTGCGGGCCTGGGCCAGATCATCAAGAACCCCTGCAAATCCTGCCACGGCTCGGGTCGGGTCGAGAAGGAACGCGCGCTGTCGGTCAACATTCCGGCAGGTGTCGAAACCGGAACCCGCATCCGCCTGGCGGGCGAAGGCGAAGCCGGCATGCGCGGCGGTCCTCCGGGCGACCTCTACATCTTTGTCGAGGTGACGCCGCACAAGCTTTTCGAGCGGGATGGCATGAACCTGTATTGCCGGGTGCCGGTCAGCATGGCCAAGGCGGCGCTGGGCGGCTCGATCGAGGTGCCCACCATCGACGGTGGCCGCGGCCGGGTGCAGATTCCGGCCGGCAGCCAGTCGGGCCGGCAGATGCGTCTGCGCGGCAAGGGCATGCCCGCGCTGAGGGGCGGCGGTGTCGGGGACATGTTCATCGAACTGGCGGTCGAGACCCCGGTCAACCTGACCGCGCGGCAGAAAGAACTGCTGAAGGAGTTTGACGAGCTGGGCGAAGACAACCACCCGGAATCCAAGAGCTTCTTCTCATCCGTCAAATCCTTCTGGGAGCGGATGCAAAGCTGATCCCAGTGTTTCAGACAGCCAAGGGCCGGCGAAACATCGCCGGCCTTTTTCGTTCTGAGTCCAGTTTGGTCCGAAACTGCGCGGAATTGGCCCTTGATTCCTCGCCCTAGCCTTGAGAATGTGCGCCCAACCGTTGGGGTGCCCCGAACCCGGGGCTGAGAGGCGCGCGAGCCAACCCATCGAACCTGATCCGGGCAATACCGGCGGAGGGAACGGTCTAAAACACTCAGACGTTTTCCATGCCCGCGTTGCCCCACATGCAAGAAGGGAGCGACATGGCGCATATCGCTTTGACCATCGCGGGATCCGACAGCGGCGGAGGGGCCGGCATTCAGGCCGACCTCAAGGCGATGTCGGCGCTGGGTGTGTTCGGTGCCAGTGTTATCACCGCCGTCACCGCCCAGAACACGCAGGCGGTCACCGCCGTGCATGGAATCCCGCTGGACGTGATAGCCGCGCAGATCGACGCGGTTCTGTCCGATCTGGACGTGCGCGCGGTCAAGATCGGCATGTTGGCCACGCCCGAAATCATCCAGACCGTCGCCGACGGCCTGTCCGGCTTTACCGGGCCCATCGTGCTGGACCCGGTGATGATCGCCAAATCGGGCGATGCCCTGCTGGCGCGTGAG
>NZ_JBXWRZ010000019.1:0-56566 GCF_059613165.1 Ruegeria sp. BHSB172 | reverse complement strand
TGTGATCGACAGCCATACCGGCGGCGAACCCACGCGGGTGATCCTGGAGGGCGGGCCGGATCTGGGCAGCGGCCCGCTGGCCGACCGGGCCGGGAGGCTGGCCCGCGACCACGCCGATTTCTACCACGCGGTCCTGCGCGAGCCGCGCGGCCAGCCGGCGATGGTGGGGGCGCTGCTGGTGCCGCCGGTCGACCCGGACTGCGTGACCGGGGTGATCTATTTCGACGCGGATGCGGTGCTTGGCATGTGCGGGCACGGCACGATCGGGCTGACCGTGACGCTTGCGCATCTGGGCCGGATCGGGGTTGGCACGCATCGGATCGAGACACCGGCCGGGGTGGTCTCGGTCCGGCTGCACGACGCGCACACGGTGACGGTGACGAATGTCGAAAGCCGCCGCGTGGCCCGCGCGGTCGAGATCGAGGTGCCGGGCCACGGCACGGTGACCGGTGACGTCGCCTATGGCGGCAACTGGTTCTTCATCGTCGATCCCAGCCCGGTGCCGGTCGAGCCCGCGAATATCCGAGCCCTGACCGACCTGGGCGTCGGCATCCGCCGTGCGGCCAATGCCGCGGGTATCGGCGGCGAAGCCGGAGAGCCGATCGACCATGTGATTTTTCAGGAGGCCGCGCCGGCCCCCGACGTCCACAGCCGAAACTTCGTTCTGTGCCCCGATGACGCCTATGACCGCTCGCCCTGCGGCACGGGCAGTTCGGCGCGGTTGGCGTGTCTGGCGGCCGACGGGCGCTTGGCGCCCGGTGAAGAAATCGTGCAGGCCAGCGTCATCGGCAGCCCCTATCGGCTGTCCTATCAGCCTGGTCCGAACGGCGGGGTGATCCCCTCGATCACCGGTCAGGCTTTCGTGATGGCCGAAAGCCGCTTGATTTTTGATCCCGCCGATGCATTCCGTTCGGGTATAGCGATCACATGAAAAAATAGAGATCACATGAAGATAGACGTCATCGTTATAGGTGCCGGCGTGGTCGGCATCAGCGCGGCACTTGAGCTGCAGCGTCGGGGTTACGCCGTGCAGGTGTTGGACCGCGAAGGCGTGGCCGCGGGCAGTTCGGCGGGTAACGCCGGAGCGTTCGCCTTCCCCGAAGTCGAACCGTTGGCCACCCCCGGGATCATGAAGAAGGCCCCAAAATGGCTGCTCGATCCGTTGGGGCCGCTGTCGATCCCGCCCGCTTATGCCCTGCAGATCGCGCCGTGGATGTGGCGGTTCTGGCGGGCCAGTCGCCCCAGCCGGTATCAAACGCTGGTCGCCGCGCAGGCCAGCCTGATGCGCCTGTGCCAGGCCGCGACCGAACGGCAGATCGCCGATACGGGTGGCGAGGCGATGATGCAGCGTGACGGGCAGTTGCAGTTGTACGAAAGCGCGGCCGAGTTCCGTGCCGCTTTGCCCACGTGGGAGTTGCGTCGCCAGCATGGCATCGCCTTCGACTTGCTGGAAAGCCCCGAAGCGATCGCTGAGATCCAGCCCGGGCTCAGCCCGCGTTTTACCCATGCCGGGTTCACGCCGCACTGGTGGAATACCGTCGATCCCAAACGCTGGGTCGAGCATCTGGCGCAGGTGTTCCGCGACCGTGGCGGGGTGATCGAGACGCGCCCCGTGCGCGCGCTGGAGCTGTCGGACACGGGCGTCTGGGTGCGCTTCGATCAGGGGGCGGCGGATGCCAGCAAGGTCGTGGTGGCCGCGGGCGCATGGTCGCACCACCTGACCCGTACGGTGGGCGACCGGATTCCGCTGGAGACCGAGCGCGGCTACAACACGACCCTGCCGCCGGGCGCGTTCGACCTGCGGCTGCACCTGGCGTTCTCGCGGCATGCTTTCGTGGCCACCAAGATCAACGGCGGTGTTCGCATCGGTGGTGCGGTCGAACTGGGCGGGCTTGACCTGCCGCCCAATTTCAAACGCGCCGATACCCTGTTGAACAAGGCGCGCCAGTTCCTGCCGGGGTTGAAGACCGAAGGCGGGACGCAATGGATGGGATTCCGCCCCTCGCTGCCAGACAGCATTCCGGTGATCGGGCGGTCTCCGAAATCGCGGCACCTGGTCTATGCCTTCGGGCACGGCCATCTGGGCCTGACCCAGTCGGCCGGCACCGCCGAACTGGTGGGCGCGCTGGTCGACGGCACCGACCCGGCCATCCCGGTCGATCCCTTCGCCGCCACCCGGTTCTGAGCGGGTGATGCGCAGCAGCAAGACCATCCACGTGATCTCGGCCCATGCCGAGGGCGAGGTGGGGGATGTGATCGTCGGCGGTGTCGCCCCGCCGCCGGGCGACACGATCTGGGCGCAACGCAACTTCATCGCCCGTGACCAGACCCTGCGCAACTTCGTGCTGAACGAGCCGCGCGGTGGGGTGTTCCGTCATGTCAACCTGCTGGTGCCGCCCAAACACCCCGATGCCGACGCCGCCTTCATCATCATGGAGCCCGAGGACACGCCGCCCATGTCCGGCTCGAACGCGATATGCGTGGCGACAGTGCTGCTGGACGGGGGCATCCTGCCGATGACCGAGCCGGAGACCCACCTGACGCTCGAGGCGCCGGGCGGGCTGGTGCGGGTGCGGGCCGAATGCCGCAACGGCAAGGCCAAACGGATCTTCGTGCAGAACCTGCCCAGCTTTGCCGACCGCCTCGCCGCGCCGCTCGAAGTCGAAGGGCTGGGGACCCTGACGGTGGACACCGCCTATGGCGGGGACAGTTTCGTCGTGGTCGACGCCGCAGCGTTGGGGCTGCGCATAACCGAGGACGAGGCCGCCGACATCGCCCGCTTGGGGGTGGCGATTACCTATGCCGCCAATGCGCAGCTGGGCTTTGCGCATCCCGAGATCCCGGATTGGGACCACATTTCGTTTTGCGCCTTCTGCGGACCGTTGGCCGAAACCGAAACCGGCCTGACCGGCCGATCCGCGGTGGCGATCCAGCCCGGCAAGGTCGACCGCTCACCCACCGGCACCGCCGTTTCGGCCCGCATGGCGCTGATGGCCGCGCGGGGGCAGATGCGGCCGGGCCAGAGCTTCGAGGCCGTCTCGATCATCGGTTCGCGGTTTACCGGCCGTATACTGGGCACAACCCATGTTGGCGACCGCGCCGCCATCCTGCCCGAGATCTCGGGTCGCGGATGGATCACCGGCATCCACCAGCACATGCTGGACCCGGACGATCCCTGGCCGCAAGGTTACCGCCTGCGCGACACCTGGGGCGCCTAGTCCAGAAGGGCCAGCAGGTCGCGGTAAAGTTGCGTCGGAATCTCGGCATATCCCCGGGCGGTGTTACGCGCCCGGGCGGCAAAGCGGCGCTGCGACGGCAGGCGCGCGCCCTGATCGAGGATATCGGCAAACAGGCGCTCGGCCCGCGCGTCGTTGGCCTGTCGCCGCCCGCCGCTGAACTGGTCGGGGTCGAAGGCGATGATGATGTCGCCGTGGTATGGCGCGCCGCCTGTTCCTTGGGCGAATTCCATGCTCTCCAGGCTGGTCAGGTCGTCGATGAGAGGGCCGGCCAGAAGCTCGATCATGATTGACAGGGCCGAGCCCTTGTAGCCGCCGAAGGTCAGCATCGCGCCGTCCAGCGCCGCTTGCGGGTCGGTCGTGGGGTTGCCGTCCTTGTCGATCGCCACGCCTTCGGGCAGGGGTTTGCCCGCGCGCTTGTACAGCTCGATCTCGCCGCGGGCGAAGGCGCTGGTGGCGAAGTCGAAGGTGAACGGGTCCTTGCCCCTGCGGGGCCAGCTGAAGGCCAGCGGGTTGGTGCCCAGGCTGCCGCGCGTGCCCCCGGCCGGGGCCACCCAGGAATGGCTGGGCACCATCGCCATGGCCGCAAGCCCCTCGGCCGACAGGGCCTCGAC
The DNA here is from genome assembly GCF_059613165.1 of Ruegeria sp. BHSB172. NCBI lineage: Bacteria > Pseudomonadati > Pseudomonadota > Alphaproteobacteria > Rhodobacterales > Roseobacteraceae > Ruegeria > Ruegeria sp. BHSB172. The sequence continues at coordinate 52,716 of NZ_JBXWRZ010000019.1, read as the reverse complement.
CTCGGGCCACAGGGCCGAAAAATGAAAACAGCGGTTGATCGCCATGGCCGCGATCCCGTGGGTGCGGGTCTTGTCGACCAGATGCGGCAGGCCGGTCTGGAATGCCAGCAACGACATGCCGCCCCGCGCGTCGACGCGCACGATGGCATTGTCCGAGGAGGTGACCTCGGGCTGTGCATGGCCGTCGATCTTGCCGGCCTGCATGGTCTGGGCGCACATGAACAGGCGAAACAACCCGTGCGACTGGCAATCATCCATCTGGCAGGTGGTCAGCATCCGCGCAATCGCCTGCGCGTGGTCGGGGCCATAGCCCACATCGGTCAGGACCTTCAGGCTCAGATCGGTCATTTCCTCGGGCGTCAGCCCTACCGTTTCGCTCATGTTCTGTCCCCTTGGGCTGATTTTGGTCGCCCAAGGGGTAACGGGGAAGCTCGGACCTGTTCAACCCGATAACCGCCAGCACCGGCACCGCTGGGCGGAAATGCCGCCGGCCCTCTTGTGAAGCGTTGAAAATCGCCGAAGAATGCAGGTCATGATGTCAGGACCGCATTCCCCCGACCCCGACGAGGACGAGCCCTTTGCCGGCCCGCGCAGCATCTATGATGTCGATCCCCCGGAAGACGAGGACCTGTGGTTTCTGCCCCCCGACAGCGACCCGGCCGTCGAGGATCTTTTGCCGCCCGGTCCCCGGGCGGACCGGCGCCTGCTGTTCGATCCGCGCGAGTGGCGCGCGGCGCAGGCCGCCGTGGCGCAGGACCTGGCCGAGTTGACCCTGACCTTCGGCGCGTTGGACGAACGGTTGCGGGCGGGTCCGGCGGGCTGGACGCATCGGCTGGCGCTGATGGACGTGTCCGATCTGGGTTGGTGGACCGGCGATCGGATCAGCGTCGACCGGCTGGCACTGTGGACCGGGCTGCGCATCGGAGCCACCGGCGACGACGTACAGGCCCTGTTTCGGGCGGGCTGGGCGGTGCGGCGGCTGACCTCAGGGGCCGGTCCGTCCGACGGGGGCTGGCAGCACGGGCTGGCTGCGTTTCTGGACCGGATGGCGCAGGGCATCGACGAGGTGCCCGAGGCCGTGGCCGATCTGGCCGAGGTGATGGACTCTGCCGCCGATCTGCACCCGGTGACCCAGTCGGCCATCGCCTTTCACGCCTGGCGCGCGCTGTCGCAAGGGATGGGTCAGGACACCGAGGCCGCTGTCATCGCTGCTCGCCACGCGGCCACGATGGGGCGGGGTGGGGCGCTGTTCATGCCGCTGGCGCTGTCGGGGCCGGGGGCGTTGCGCAGCGCAGGAGCGCCCGAAGACAAGCTGGGCGCGTGGGTGCGCGGCGCGGGGCAGGCGGCGCTGGCCGCCCTGCTACACCTGGATCGCGTCAGCGCCTGGGAGTCGCGCGCTCGCGCCGCGACCGATGATCTGAGCGGCCGGACACCGCCGGTTCTGATCGACGTTCTGGCCGCCTGGCCCATGGTTTCGGCGCCGCTGGCCGAGCAACTGACGCAGGCCTCGCGCGCGGCGGTGCAGCGCAATCTCGACAAGTTCACCAGCCGCGGCCTGATCCGCGAGGTGACTGGGCAGGGGCGGTACCGCGTCTGGGCGGCGGCGCTGTGATGCGGCGGGCCTAGCGGCCTACGCCAACATAGGTGTCGAAACCCGATTTCAGCGCCATTTCGCGGGCGTAGATGTTGCGCAGATCGACCATCCGCGGGGATTTCATCGCCCGGGCCATCTGGGACAGGTTCAGAGCGCGGAACTCGTTCCATTCGGTCAGCAGCACGACCGCATCGGCATCGCGCACGGCGGCATAGGGGTCGTCCTCCCATACTACGCCTGGCAGCAGGGCCTCGCCCTCGGCGCGGCCCTGCGGATCGACCACGCGCACCTGAGCGCCGCCGCCGATCAGCGCCGGTACGATGGTCAGCGAGGGTGCATCGCGCATGTCATCCGTGTTGGGCTTGAAGGTCACGCCCAGCACCGCGATGGTCTTGCCGTTGAAGCTGTCTCCGCAGGCGTCGCGGATCTTTTCGATCATGCGCTTCTTGACCTCGTCATTCACCCGCATGACCGTCTCGGTGATCTGCATGGGAAAGGCGTGATCCTGGCCGATCCGCGCCAGGGCGGCAGTGTCCTTGGGAAAGCACGACCCGCCATATCCGGGACCGGCATGCAGGAACTTGTTGCCTATGCGCCCGTCCAGACCGATGCCCCGCGACACCTCCTTGACGTCGGCGCCGACCCGCTCGCACAGGCCGGCGATTTCGTTGATGAAGGTGATCTTGGTCGCCAGAAAGGCATTGGCCGCGTATTTGATCATCTCGGCGCTTTCCAGATCGGTGGTCAGGATCGGAAAGTCCCGCAGGTACAGGGGGCGATAGATGTCGGCCATCACCTGAGCGGCGCGGTCGCTCTCGACGCCCACCACGACCCGGTCGGGACGCATGAAATCGTCGATCGCCGCGCCTTCGCGCAGAAATTCGGGGTTCGAGGCGACGTCGAAATCGGCCTCGGGGTTGGCGGCAGAAATGGTCTCGTGAACCTTGCGGTTGGTGCCCACGGGCACGGTCGATTTGGTGACGACCACGGTATAGCCGGTCAGGGCGCGGGCGATCTCGTCGGCGGCGGCCATCACATAGGTCAGGTCGGCATGCCCGTCTCCGCGGCGGGTCGGCGTGCCAACGGCGATGAACACCGCATCGGCCCCATCGACCGCCCGGGCCAGATCGGAGGTGAAGCTGAGCCGTCCGGCGGCCACGTTCTTGGCCATCAGCATGTCCAGCCCCGGCTCATAGATCGGAACCTGACCCGCCTGCAGCATCCGAATCTTGTCTTCGGCCTTGTCCACGCAGATCACGTCATGGCCGAAATCCGAGAAACACACCCCCGACACCAGCCCTACGTAACCGGTGCCGATCATCGCAATACGCATTGTCCACTATCCCTTTCTGGTACCCACCGTGGCGGGCGGGCACACATTCTGAGAATCTTCCGCCGGTTTCAATGGCTGTCTGCCGGACCGGCTTGCAATCTGGTTCGTCTTGCTGTTTTAGGAGCGAAACCCAAATACCCCTAGGATTTTTGAGGCATTCGATGACGAAAACGGCGCTGATTACCGGGATCACCGGACAGGACGGTTCTTACCTGGCAGAGTTTCTTTTGGCCAAGGGGTATGAAGTTCACGGAATCAAGCGGCGGGCCTCTTCGTTCAACACGCAGCGGATCGACCATATCTATCAAGACCCGCACGAGCCCAACCCCAAACTGCGCCTGCACTATGGTGACCTCAGCGACACGTCGAACCTGACCCGGATCATCCAAGAGGTTCAACCCGACGAAGTCTACAACCTAGGTGCGCAATCGCATGTGGCGGTCAGTTTCGAGGCGCCGGAATATACCGCCGATGTCGATGCAATCGGTACCCTGCGGCTGCTCGAGGCGATCCGCTTTCTGGGGCTCGAGAAAAAGACGCGCTTCTATCAGGCTTCGACCTCAGAGCTGTACGGGCTGGTCCAGGAAATCCCGCAGCGCGAGACCACGCCGTTTCACCCCCGTTCGCCTTATGCCGTCGCCAAGCTGTATTCCTACTGGATCACGGTGAACTACCGCGAGGCCTATGGGATGTATGCCTGCAACGGGATCCTGTTCAATCACGAAAGCCCCCGCCGGGGCGAAACCTTCGTGACCCGCAAGATCACCCGCGGTCTGGCCAACATCGCCCAGGGCCTCGAACAGTGCTTGTACATGGGCAATATCGACAGTCTGCGCGACTGGGGCCATGCCAAGGACTACGTGCGCATGCAGTGGATGATGCTGCAGCAGGATCAGCCCGAGGATTTCGTGATCGCCACCGGCAAGCAGTATTCGGTGCGCGAGTTCATCGAATGGTCGGCGGCCGAACTAGGGATCTCGGTCGAGTTCTCCGGCAGTGGCGTCGACGAGGTTGCAACGGTGACGGCGATCGAAGGCGAGGACGCTCCGGCTGTGAAACCGGGCGACGTGATCATGCGCATCGACCCGCAGTATTTCCGTCCGGCCGAGGTGGACACCCTGCTGGGCGACCCGACCAAGGCAAAGGAAAAACTGGGCTGGGAGCCGGAACTGACGGCGCGGGAAATGTGCGCCGAAATGGTCCGGGAAGATCTGAGAACGGCCAAACGCCACGCCCTGTTGAAAGAGCATGGCTATGAACTGCCGGTCAGCCTTGAAAACGGCTGAGGGGGCGAAAATGCAAAAGGTCTATATCGCCGGACATCGCGGCATGGTCGGAGGCGCGATTCTGCGCCGTCTTCAGGCGCGTCAGGCCCAGGGCGAGGACCTGCAGCTGATCACGCGCACCCACGCAGAACTGGACCTGACCGATCAGGCGGCGGTGCGCGACTTCATGCAGGCCGAACGCCCCGATGTGGTGATCCTTGCCGCCGCCAAAGTGGGCGGCATCCACGCCAACAACACTTATCCGGCGGATTTCATCTATGACAACCTGATGATCGAGTGCAACGTGATCCATCAGGCCTTTGCCGCCGGTGTGCGGCGCCTGCTGCAATTGGGCAGTTCTTGCATCTACCCGCGCGAGGCCGCCCAGCCCATGCGCGAAGATGCGCTGTTGACCGGTGTGCTGGAACCCACGAACGAGCCTTATGCCGTTGCCAAGATCGCCGGGATCAAGCTGTGCGAAAGCTACAATCGCCAGCACGGGGTCGACTACCGCTCGGTCATGCCGACGAACCTGTACGGACCGGGCGACAACTTTCACCCTGAAAACAGCCACGTTCTGCCCGCCCTGATCCGCCGGTTTCACGAAGCCGCGCGCGACGGGCTGGACGAGGTGGTGATCTGGGGCACCGGCAAACCCAGGCGCGAATTCCTGCATGTCGATGACATGGCCGAGGCGTCTCTGTTCGTGCTGGACTTGCCGCGAGCCGACTACGAGGCCAACACCCAGCCGATGCTGAGCCACATCAATGTCGGGTTCGGGCAGGACGTCTCGATCGCGGAACTGGCTGCGCTGGTGGCCAAGGTCACGGGGTTCCAGGGCAGGATCACCCAGGACCCCAGCAAACCCGACGGCACGATGCGCAAGCTGATGGATGTTTCGCGGCTGGCGAGGATGGGCTGGACGGCGCGCATCGGGCTCGAGGACGGCATTCGCCAGACCTATGCCTGGTTCCTTGAGCAGCCCGAGCACGGCCTACGCGCCAAGTAGCGGCCCGGCCCGAAGGCCGGGTGGCTGAGCAGGTCAGATCCACCGACCGATTGCGACCAGTGCAGGCGCGATTGCCGTTGTGTCCGAGATTGTCGACAAGACCTGCCAGTCGGCCTGACTGTCGGTTGCGGCTCCAAGGCTGAGGAACCGGCCCGTGGCCCCGCCACTGCCCGAGACGGCAGGCGTGCTGCCGCTGACAAAGGGCACCGGGTAGGTCCAGGTTTGGGTGGCGCTTGCAAATAGGGCGCCGGCATTGCCGATACAGCCGACCCCAGCAGGGCTTGTTGTGCAGATCTGGGTGCCGTCGGCAAAGCGGACATATTCGCCGTCAGCCGAGGCGCCGCGTTCGATCACCGCTCCGGTCGGTGTGCCGCCGGACTGGCTGACTGCGCCCAGCAGGTTGCCCGGCCCATAGCCAAAATCCGCCCGCATCAGTCGGCCGGGGGTCACGTCAGTCGCGCTGGCCTGAACTGCGGCCCCGGCCACAGTGCCCGTGGCCGCGTCCAAACGAAGTGCCTCGGTCCAGCTGCCGCCATCCGGCGACACCTTGATCGAGAAGTCGGTGTTTCCCGCCAGACCCATCTCGGCGTGGCCGGTCCAGTTGGACTGAAACAGCAGGGATGCAGTGTCGGATGCAGCGGCCTTGTTGATCTTCAGTTGATGCCCGGCCCCGTCATGGGTCAGCAGCGTGGCCGGGCTGCGGACCGACAGACGGTTCGTGCCGTCATAGCCGGTTGCGATACCGATGCCCGCAAGGTTGGACGTTTCGACCGGCGGATCGATCCAGCCGTTCCCGTCCCACGACTTCAACCGCCCGGCGGTTTCATCCCAGATCCGCCAACCGGTTCTGGGGGTCACGAAATACCAGCCATTGTCCAGCCAGGCCGCCAGCTTGCCCGCGTGCCCGGCCCAGGCGCCGGTGGGCGCGGATCCCAATCCATAGACCGCCCCCTGCGCGGGTACCGCAGGCGGGGTGTTTTCGTTCAGCGCAATCGCGCTGAGCTGCACGACCAGATCCAGCTCACGCAGGGCCTCGTTGTGGGTGACATGTTTTTGCGCCTGAGACGGTTGCAGAAAGGGCAGGTTCAGGCGGGGAGTGGTTTGTGACACGGCGGGCATCCTCCTTGGGCTGTCGGGTCAGTGAGTGCTTTGCGCGTCACTCTGCCCTGCCTGTGGTCAATGCGCGCTTTCCCGTGCGAACGGTACGGAAACAAATTCGAAAGTGGTGATTTCCAATGGCGAAACAAATCGGGGCGATGGTGTGGTTTGTTGCCAACTAAGGGCGGCGACGCATCAAGGTGATTCTGTTGGCCGCACAAAAAAAGGGGCCGCCATGGGGCCGCCCCTGGGGTCATCCGCCGGGATGCTCAGCTGCGGGCATAGACATCCTCGTACCGGATGATGTCATCCTCGCCCAGATAGCTTCCGGTCTGAACTTCGATCAGAACCATCGGCACCTTGCCGGGGTTTTCCATCCGGTGCACGGCGCCCAGCGGGATATAGACCGACTCGTTTTCGCTCACCAACTGCACCTTATCGTCGATCGTGACCTTTGCGGTGCCTTCGACGACGATCCAATGTTCGGCCCGATGGTGATGTGACTGCAGGCTCAGCGCGGCGCCGGGGTGCACATGGATGCGCTTCACCTGAAACCGGTCGCCCACGACCAGGCTTTCGAACCAGCCCCACGGGCGATGGTCCACCGGCAGCTGTTCAGCCTGTTTGGAGCCCTTTGCCTTGAGGGCCGCGACCGCTGTCTTGACGTCCTGCGCCTTGTCCATGCTGGCTACCAGCACAGCATCGGGCATGGCCACGGCGATCATATTCTCAAGTCCCATCGCCACGACTTCCTGGGCTGGCGATTCCGACCGGATCAGAACGTTGCGACAGTCGATCGCCGTCACCTCGCCGGCGGTTGCCACGCCATCCTCGGATGGGTTGCTCAGTTCCTGCACGGCAGACCAGCTGCCCACATCCGACCAGCCGCCTGCGAAGGGCACGACGCTCAGGTTGTCGGCCCGCTCCATAACGGCATAGTCGATCGAGATGTCTTCGATCGGCTCCCATGCGTCGCGGTCCAACCGCAGGAAACCCAGATCGGCCTTGGCCTTTTCAACGGCGACTCGAACCGGGTCGATCAGATCGGGCGCGTGGGCTTCGAAGGCGGAAATGATGTCGCGGACGGCGAACAGGAAGATCCCGGAATTCCACAGATAATTCCCGTCGGCGACCATCTGGCGGGCGCGTTCGAGATCGGGTTTTTCAACGAAATGGTCCAGCGGGACGGCCTTGCCCGAAGCGTCCGGCGTCGTGGCGAGCTTCAGATAGCCATAGCCGGTCTCGGGCCGGTCCGGCGTGATGCCGAACGTAACCAGATGCCGGTCTTGTGCGACCGCCTGCACGCCCTTTTCGACGGCGGCGAAGAAGGCGGCCTTGTCCGGGACGACATGATCCGACGGAGCCACCAGCATAAGCGCGTCCGGGTCCTGCTGTTGCAGGTACAGGGCCGCCGCCAGAATAGCCGGTGCCGTGTTGCGTCCTTCGGGCTCGATCAGCACTGGGCCGGGGTCGATTCCGACAGCGGCCAACTGCTCGGTGACGACAAAACGGAAGGCCTCATTGGTCAGAATCAGGGGTTTGGAAAAAGGTGCCTCGGCCGGACCCCGCATCCGATCAGCGCAATCCTGCAACAGGCTGGTTTCACCGAGCAGCGGCACGAATTGCTTGGGATAGCTCTTGCGGGACAACGGCCACAGCCGGGTTCCGGAGCCTCCACACAAGATGACGGGATGGACGTTGCTCATGTTTAAAAACACTCTTTTTTTGATGTGATTTGGGTGGTTACACCGTTTGACGGCTAGGTATGGCGCGGTGCATCACTGCGCGGCTTTGCCTGTGGCGACGATATCGTTCAGGTATCGGGCCAAGTCGTCGCGCAGGTCGTCGCGGGCCAGCGCGAAGGACACCGTCGCCTGCAGAAACCCCGCCTTCGAGCCGCAATCGAACCGCTGGCCCTTGAACCGATAGCCGAAGACCGGCACGCCGTTGCCGATGTCCTCGGCGATGGCATCGGTCAGCTGGATCTCACCGCCGCTGCCTTTCTTCATGTGGTTGAGGTTGTACAGCACCGAAGGACCCATGATGTAGCGTCCGATCACCGCCAGGTTCGAGGGCGCCTCTTCGGGTTTGGGCTTCTCGACCATTCCGCGCACGCGGACCACCGTGCCGGCGTTTTCGGCCACGTCCAGAATGCCGTAGGCGCTGGTGCGCTCTGGCGCCACCTCCATCGTGGCGACCATGTTGCCGCCGGTTTCTTCATAGGCTTCGACCATTTGTTGCAGACAGGGCTTTTCGGCGGCGATGACGTCGTCGGGCAGCATCACGGCAAAAGGTTCGTCGCCGATCAAACGTCGTGCGCACCAGACCGCGTGGCCCAGGCCCAGGGCCTTGTATTGGCGGATATAGGCGATCGCACCGCTTTCCATGTTGGTCGCATCCAGCGTTTTCAGCAGCTTGTCTTTGCCCTTGGCCCGCAACTCTTCCTCGAGAACGGGGTTGTGGTCGAAATAGTCTTCCAGCGCCGACTTGCCGCGCGATGTCACGAAGATGAATTCCGTGATCCCGGCCGCGCGGGCTTCGTCGATTGCGTATTGTATTAATGGCCGGTCAACCAGCGTCATGATTTCTTTCGGAACCGATTTCGTGGCGGGAAGAAACCGGGTCCCCAATCCCGCGACCGGAAAAATCGCCTTGGTGACCTTTCGTGACATGATACCTCACAAATCAAATACGCTGCGGGCGAACAAACTGCCGCCGGGGATCCCTCTTAGGCCGGGAGGCCAGCGCATTCAATGACTCTTGGGCGACCCGGCGGAAACTTTCCGAACCGTGCCATCTCAAATGAACGGTGTCAAAAGCATCCGCAAAGGTGTGATCGACCCGCGAAACGCCAAAGGCCCGGAAACCCGGCAAGCGGACGAACCCCCAAAGCCGAAGTTCCGGCTTTGGGGGGCGGCGATCAAGCCTGAGCCAGAATGGCGTCCAGCGGGTCGTGCTCGGCCACCAGATGCCCCGGGGCAACCTCGGTCAGCTTGGGAACATAGTCGGTCTGACCCGCCGCCAGACGGCTGGGCAGGAACCGCAGCGCCGCCTTGGGATCCATCGGCGAGGGCAACTCGCCCGGCAGTTTCAACCGCTGGCGGCTGCGCTCGACATCCGGGTCCGGGATCGGAACCGCCGAGATCAGCGATTGCGTATAGGGATGAACCGGGTTCGAGCAGATCACCTCGCCATCGCCCAGTTCGACGATGCGGCCGAGATACAGAACCATGATCCGGTTCGACACCGCGCGCACCACCGACAGGTCGTGGCTGATGAAGATCATCGACAGCCCGAACTCCTTCTGCAGTTCCTTCAGCAGCTGCACGATTTGCGCCTGGATCGACACGTCCAGCGCCGAGACCGCCTCGTCGCAGATGATCAGCTTGGGTTTGTTGATCATCGCACGGGCGATGCCCACGCGTTGGTTCTGCCCGCCCGACAACTCGTGCGGGTAGCGGTTGATCATGTTGGCGTTCAGGCCGACCCGTTCCATCATCTCGGCGACCATCTGCTTGCGCTCGCGCTCGGTCAGGTCGGGGCGATAGGTTTTCAGCGGTTCCGCGATCGAGGCAGAAATCGTCATCCGCGGGTCCAGGCTGGCCAGCGGGTCCTGGAACACGATCTGCAGGTCCTTGCGGTACTTGTTCAGCTCGGCCCGTTTCAGCCCGACGATCGGATGGCCCAGCCAGCTGACATTGCCGGCGCTCGGCTCGATAAGCTGCAGCACGGCACGGGCGAGGGTGGACTTGCCGCAGCCCGATTCACCGACCACGCCCAGGGTTTCACCCTTGCGGATGTCAAAGCTGACGCCGTTCACCGCCTTCAACGGCACCTTGCGGCCAAAAATGCCGCCCGGAACGTGGATCGGGAAATGCACCTTGACGTCATCGACCCTCAGCAGCGGGGCCTCGTCGGTCTCCACCGCCTTGGGCGCATCGCCCGCGTCGATGCGGGGCATGGCCTCGATCAGGGTGCGAGTATAGTCGTGCTTGGGCGCGTGAAAGATCTCGCGCGTGTCACCGGCCTCGACGAACTCACCCAGGCGCATGACCTGCACCCGGTCGCACATGCGGGCCACGACGCCCATGTCATGGGTGATCAGGGCGATGGCCGTGCCTTCGTCCTTTTGCAGACGCACCATCAGATCCAGGATGTCGGCCTGAACGGTCACGTCCAGCGCGGTGGTCGGTTCGTCGGCGATCAGCAGTTTGGGATTGCACAGCATGGACATGGCGATCATCACCCGCTGGCGCATCCCGCCCGACAGCTCGTGCGGGAACTGGTCCAGACGGCGCGCGGCCTCTGGGATGCGGACGCGGTCCAGCCATTCCAGACACCGTTGCCGCGCGGCCGAGCCCAGCAGGCCTTCGTGCACGCTCAGCACTTCGCGCATCTGCTGGCCGATCCTCAGATGCGGGGTCAGCGCGGTCAGCGGGTCCTGAAATATCATGCCCACATCGGCACCGCGGATCTGGTTCAGCTTGCTCACGGGCAGGTTCAGAATTTCCTGCCCGTTCAGCAGCACCGACCCGGTGGCCCGGCCCGCCGGCGGCAGCAGGCCCATCGCGGCCATGAAGGTCTGGCTTTTGCCCGACCCGCTTTCGCCGACGATGCCCAGGCATTCGCCCGGGGCGATGTCAAAGCTGATGTTCTTGACGGCCTCGACCACCCCATCGGGCGTGTCGAACTGAACGCTCAGGTTCTTTACGGAAAGCAGGCTCATGTCAGCGGTCCTTCGGATCCAGTGCGTCACGCAGGCCATCGCCGATGAAGAACATCGTGATGATGATGGTGACGTAAAATGCCAGGGGGTACATCAGTTGCCACAACGTGCCGTAACCCATGGTTCCGGCGCCCTCGGCGATCAGACGACCCAACGAGGTATAGGGCTCGGAAATCCCCAGCCCCAGGAACGAGATGAAGCTTTCCGTCAGGATCATCTCGGGCACCAGCAGCGAGGCATAGACGATCACCACGCCCAGCAGGTTGGGCAGGATGTGGCGGTACATGATGGTGAACTCGCTGACACCGGCAGCGCGGGCGGCTTCGATGAACTCACGGTTCTTCAGGGTCAGGGTCTGGCCGCGCACGATCCGTGCCATGGTCAGCCAGCCCACCGCACCCAGTGCGATGAACAGCATGAAGAACGACCGCCCCGCCACGACCAGCAGCAGGATGATGACCAGCGTGGCCGGAATGGCCAGCAGGATGTCGACAAAGCGCATCATCACGCTGTCGACGCGGCCGCCGATGTAACCGGCGGCGATGCCGTAGCAGGTGCCGACGATCAGCGCGGTGGCCGCCCCGACCAGGCCCACCAGTAACGAGGTGGTGGTGGCCTGGATGACCCGGCTGTACAGGTCGCGCCCCAGATCGTCGACGCCGAAATAGTGGCCGGTTTCGATGGACGGCATCCCCATGCCGGCCACGTCGCCCATGACGGCCCAGTCGATTTCCTCGTTGTTCCAGACGGCGAAGTAAGGCCCGATGATCGTGAACAGAACGATCAAGCCCAAGATGAACACGCTGGCCATGGCGGCCTTGTTGCGGACAAAACGCATCCGCGCGTCCTGCCACAGCGACCGGCCCTGGATGGCGGTGTGATCGGTGATGGTCTCGGCCAGCCGAGCGGCTTTTTGTGATTTTCCAAGCATGGATTGCCCCTCAGTACCGGATTTTCGGATCGAACCAGGCATAGGCCAGGTCGGTCAGCAGGTTCACCAGAACGGTCAGCACGCCATAAAGTATCGTGACCCCCAGCAGCACGGCATAGTCGCGCGACAGGGCCGAACCCACATAGGCTTGCCCCAGCCCGCCGGTCGAGAAGTAGATGTCCACAAACACCGACCCGGTCAGTACATAAACGAAGACCGGGCCCAGATAGGACACCACCGGCAGCAGCGTGGGTTTCAGCGCGTGGCGCCAGATCACGGTGCGGGTCGGTAGGCCCTTGGCCCGGGCGGTGCGGATGAAGTTCGAATTCAGAACCTCGAGCATAGACGACCGGGTGATCCGCGCGATCGAGCCCATGTACGAGGTCGCAAGAGCGATGACGGGCATGATCAGGTATTGCCACTGACCCCCGTTCCAGCCGCCGCCCGGCAGCCAGCCCAGCCACAGTGTGAAAGTCAGGATCAGGATCGGGCCCATGATGAAGTTCGGCAGCGCCTGGGCGGCGATGCCCAGACCCACGGCGAAATAGTCGATCCAGCTGTTGTGGCGGATCGCGGCGGCGATGCCCAGCCCGACGCCCACCAGCGTAGCCACGATGAATGACAGCATCCCGTAGGTCAGCGAAATCGGAAAGCCCTGCGCGATGATGTCGTTCACGTCGCGGTCCTTGAACTTGAAGGACGGGCCGAAATCGAAATGCACCACGATGTTGTACAGATAGTCCCAAAGCTGTTTCCACAGCGGCTGGTCCAGCCCGTAGCGCGCCTCGATATTGGCCAGAACCTGCGGCGGCAACGGCCGCTCCGAGGTGAAGGGCCCGCCGGGCGCGAAGTGCATCAGAAAGAAACTGGCTACGATCAGCAACAGGATCGTCGGAACGGCGATCAGCAGTCGCCGGATGACATAGGCAAGCATTTCATGCCCCCAATTATTGGCCCTGCCCCAGAGCATGTCCGGGGCAGGGCGCGATCAAAGGATGATGATTACTCGGCGATCTTGTAGAGGTTTTTCGAGTACCAGTTCTGCTCGACGTTATTCACCGGCCAGTTCCCCACGTCGCTGTCCATCATGTAGACGCCGGCATAGTGGTAGATCGGGATCACAGGGGTTTCCTGTGCGATGATCCGCTCGACCTCGGTGTACAGCGGGGCCGGATCATCCGAGGTCTTGGCCTGGGCCAGCAGCTCGTCCACCTTCGGGTTGCTGTACTTGCCGTCGTTATAGCCGGAATCAGACTGCAGCAGGTCCAGGAAGGTCGAGGCTTCGTTGTAGTCGCCGCACCATGCGCCGCGGGCCAGCTCGAAGTTCTGGTTGCCGCGCTCTTCCAGGAAGATCTTCCATTCCATGTTGGCCAGCTCGACCTGCGCGCCCAGCTTCTGCTTCCACATCTGGCTGAGGGCCACGGCGACCTTCTTGTGCGCCTCGGAGGTGTTGTAGACCATCGAGAAGGTCAGCGGGTTGTCGGGGCCGTACCCGGCCTCGGCCAGCAGTTCCTTGGCCAGCTCGTCGCGCTCGGCTTGCGTCATCGTCGCCATTTCGACGACCGGCGGGGTGAACCCTGCGGTGGCTTCGGGCACGAAGGTGTAGGCTTCGGGCTGACCTCCGGCCAGGATGTTCTCGGTGATGATCTTGCGGTCAACCGCCAGCGACAGAGCCTGACGCACGTTCGGGTCCTTGAAGGCCTCGGGGCCGCCGTCGGACAGGTTGAACGTGTAGTAGTAGTTGCACAGGCGCGGGAAGCTGATCGCCTCGTTCGGGTATTCCTTCTTCAGGCGCGGGAACTGGCCTGCGGGCACCTCGGTACGGTCCAGCTCGCCGGCCAGATAACGGGTCAGGGCCACGTTTTCATCGTTGATGACCAGCGCCACGACCTTGTCGATGATGGTGTTGTCGTTGTCCCAGTACATCGGGTTGCGCTCGCGCACCGAGCGTTCGTTGGGCAGGTGCTCGGTCAGGACATAGGCGCCGTTCGACACGATGTTGCCGGGCTTGGTCCATTCATCGCCGAACTGCTCGATAACCTTCCGCGGGGCCGGGAAGGTGGTCGAATGCGTGGTCATCTGCGGGAAATAGGGCAGCGGCGCGCTCAGCTTCACTTCCAGCGTGTGGTCGTCGATCGCCTTGACGCCCAGATCGTCGACCGGCTTGTCGCCCGCGATGATTTCGGCGGCGTTCTCGATCGACATCAGTTCCATGAACCACGCATAGGGCGAGGACAGCGCCGGATCGACGGCGCGCTTCCAAGCGTATACGAAATCATGCGCGGTGACCGGGTCACCATTCGACCACTTGGCGTTGTCGCGCAGGGTGAAGGTGTACACGTCCTTGGTTTCGTTGGTGGTATAGCCGGTCGCCACGCCCGGAACCAGGTTGCCGTTCTCGTCCTGGTTCATCAGACCTTCGAACAGGTCGCGGACAATCTCGGCGCCCGACACGTCCTCGACCACCTGCGGGTCGACCGAGCTGTGCTCGTCCAGCACGCGGTAGACAAAGGTCTGGTCGTCGGCCAGCGGCTCGCCGGTGACCGGATGGGTGCCTGCGGCCAGCGCGGCACCGGTGATGAAGGTCGAGCACAGCAGGCCCGCCACCGAGTTTCGAAGGATGGTGTTCATGATCTTCTCCCATTTATTGTGGCGGCGGTCTGCGCATCCCCGTGGGATGGCGTCCGGCGGCCCTGGTTGCCCGACATCCGCTGGGACCCGGTTCTTTTCGATTTTGGATTGTGCCAATTCGCAAGGAACACTGCGTCGCAGCTTTGTGGATTGCAGTCGGTGAAGTGGATGCAAGAGCTTCCTCTCGCTGTGTAAGACCGTGCCACTATTTTGGGCAGGGTTAAAGCCTTCCCATGAACCCGGATCGCCTAAAGGTAGAAAGAAACTTCGTGACGCGAGGTCGCCGAAATTTTGTAACGATGGCGTTTGTCGCTGGGATATTTTCGTGCCCAGGCTGCTCGGAATTCCGCCTGTGAAGCGGCCTGTTTCGGCAGAGTATCGCGGCCCGTTTTCGCCGAATTCGGCGAATCGCCCGCGGTCAGGGGCGCAACCGCGATTTCATCCGCGCGTCGGGAAAGCATGTGGGGCGCTGGCCTGTCGCCTCTTGCCAGCGGCCGATCGACCGGCGCGTCTTGTATCCCGGCAGGCCATCGGCACCGCCCACGTCATGCCCCATGGCGATCAGTGCTTTCTGCATGGCTGCGATGTCCGACCGGTACAGGCCGTCAATCTTGCCCCAGCGCCCCTTGAAATCGCCCACGCCATACTGGATGCGGTCGCCTACATGGCCCACAAACAGGGCATAGAGGTCGCTGGTGTTGTAGTCCTTCAGAACGTAGAAATTGGGTGTCACGATGAAGGCCGGCCCGTGGCGGCCCGCTGGCATCATCAGGTATCCTTCGCCGAGCAGCTCGTGCGGGGGAAAGGGTCGGCCCGAGACGCGGGTGATGCCCATCGCGGCCCAGTCGCGGATCGGGCGACCCTGATCGGGGCCCTCCAGCGCACAGGACACTGACGCATCCACCGTCACCTCGAACCCCCAGTCGCGGCCGGGCACCCAGCCATGTCGTTCAAGGTAGGCAGCGATTGAGGCGATCGTGTCTTCGGCCGACCTCCAGATATCGGCGCGCCCATCGCCATTGCCGTCGGTGGCATAGGTCAGAAAACTGCTGGGCATGAATTGCGGCTGGCCCAGAGCGCCGGCCCAACTGCTTTTCATCGCCCGGCCGCTTACGTGGCCGGCCTCGACGATCTGCAGGGCGGCGATCAGCTCGTCGGTGAAATACGCCGCGCGCGTGCTCATGAACGCCTTGGTGGCCAGCACCTGAAAGGCATCATGCCGGATGGGCACCTGCCCGAACCCGCTTTCGCGGCCCCAGATCGCAAGGATGATGCGTGCGGGCACGCCTGTGTCCGCCTCGACCCGACGCAGGGTCGCTGCATGGCGTTTGGCCATCCTGCGCCCGGCCGCGGCGGTGCCTTGCACCGTGTTGGCGTTGAAATAACGCGCCGGTGCGCCGAATTCGGCCTGGCGCTGCGTCTTGGGCGTCTTTGGTGTGGTTCCGGGCGGCACCAGATCCGGCAGATCCCAGTTGATCCTGACGCCGTTCAGACTGTTTTGGAACGTGCGGCGCGACACGCCCTCGCCCCGGGCCAAGGGCCAGAGTTCGGTGCTCAGCCAAGCCTGGAATTGTTGTTCCACGGCGGCCCTGTCCAGCGCCGGAACGGCGGTGGCCCAGATCAGGCCGAGGATGACGAACAGCACACGCATGGCAGATTCCGAGTGTCTCCACCCCGCGACCCAAGTCAACTCATACCGATAGTTTGCCTGAAATTTCTTGTGAAGTCGGTCAACTCTGCCGATAGTTGCCGAAACCAGCGGGAACAAAAGGCAATCTGACGTGGCCAGAGAACCGACGACCCCGGCAGTACGAGCGACGCTGATCGCGATCACGGTCTGGGCGGTCGCCGCCCATCCTGGGTTGGCCAGTAATAGCTTTCTGGACCCGCAAGGCCCGATAGCCCAGGCCCAGAGGGTTCATCTGTTGCGCGCCACCGCGCTGATCCTGGTTGCGGTCATTCCGGTTCTGGTTCTGGTTCCCCTGATCGCTCTGCGCTATCGCCGTCGCGCGCAAAGCCCGGCTACCTATCGGCCCAAATGGGAGTTTTCGCCCCTGCTCGAAACCGCGATGTGGGGCGTGCCAGTGGTAATCGTGGCGCTGCTGTCCTTCTATCTGTGGAAGGCGACCCACCGGCTGGACCCCTACGCGGCCGCGTTCGGCGATGAACCGGCCCTGCGCGTGCAGGTGGTGGGGCTGGATTGGAAATGGCTGTTCATCTACCCCGATCTGGGCATCGCGACGGTGGGTGAATTCGGGATTCCCACGCAGCGTCAGGTCGCCTTGACGCTGACGACGGACACGGTGATGCAATCCTTCATGATTTCTGCCCTGGCGGGGCAGATCTATGCCATGCCCGGCATGATGACCCAATTGCATCTTGTGGCTGATGTCCCGGGCCGGATGCAGGGCGAGAACACCCAGTACAACGGGCGCGGATTTACCAAGCAGAAGTTCCAGACGGTCGCGATGTCGCCCCCGGACTTCGACGCATGGGTTGACCGGGTTGGGCAGAACGGAATCGTTCTGGACCCGGCAACCTATCGGACGTTGGCCATGCGGACCGACCGGGACGAAGTTCAGGCCGCGCTTGGCACCGCGCAGATGCCGGACAATGCGCTGTACTTTCGTCTGGATGATGGCGATCTGTTCCACAGCGTTCTGGACCGGTATCACAACGGGCAACCATTGCCTGAGGATCAGCAACCGGGAACCGCCCAATACGGGCAGGAGGGCAAGCCATGACAGCTGTCGAGTCCGGTTTCTTCGGTCGTCTGACCTGGGAAGCATTCCCCATCGCCGGGCTGATTCAAGATCCCAACACGAACGAGATCGTCGCCAACGCGGCGGCGGGCGTGGTGATCGTCGGTGTGGTCTTGGTTCTGGGGCTGCTCACGTGGTTTCGCCTGTGGGGGCCGCTGTGGCGCGACTGGCTGACCAGCGCGGATCACAAGAAAATCGGCATCATGTATATCGTCTTTGCCATCGTCATGCTGGCGCGCGGCGTTCTGGAAGGCGTCGTGATGCGTGCCCAACAGGCGGCCGGGCCGGGCGAGGGATTCCTCGAGGCCGAACACTTTGCCGAGCTGTTCAGCACCCACGGCACGATCATGATCTTCTTCGTGGCGGTGCCCTTCGTGTTCGGACTGGCGAATTTCCTTGTCCCGCTGATGATCGGCGCGCGCGACGTGGCCTTTCCGGTGATGAACCAGATCAGCCTCGGCCTGACGGTTTCGGCGGGGATGATGCTGATGGTCAGCTTGGTGGTGGGCGAGTTTTCCACCGGCGGCTGGACGGCCTATCCGCCCTATACCGGAGCGGCCTTCAATCCGGGTGTGGGGCCGGATTACTGGATCTGGGCGATCGTGGTGTCGGGTATCGGCACCACGCTGACGGGGATCAACTTTGCCGTCACGATCTACAAGCTGCGCGCGCCCGGGATGAAATTCATGCGGCTGCCGATGTATTGTTGGACGATCATCTGCAGCTCGATCCTGATCGTGTTCGCAATGCCGCCTTTGGGGGTAGCGGCGCTGCTGCTGGCCGCTGACCGGTATCTTGATTTCCATTTCTTCACCAATGACCTGGGCGGCAACATGATGAACTATGCCAACCTGTTCTGGTTGTTCGGCCACCCCGAGGTCTATCTGCTGGTTCTGCCGGCCTATGGTATTTATTCCGAAGTCTTCGCGACCTTCTCGGCCAAGCGGCTCTATGGCTACAACTCGCTGGTGATCGCGACCATGTCGATTGCCGTGCTGTCGTTTACCGTCTGGCTGCACCATTTCTTCACCATGGGCCAAAGCGCCCTGATCAATGCGGTGTTCGGCATCGCCACGATGCTGATCGCCATACCCACCGGCGTTAAGGTCTATGACTGGATGGCCACCCTGTATCGCGGCCGCATCCGGTTCTCGGTGCCGATGCTGTACGGGCTGGCCTTTCTGATGTTGTTCGTGATCGGGGGGCTCAGCGGGGTGATCCTGGCCAACCCGACCGTCGATTACCAGGTGCACAATACGCTGTTCCTGGTCGCGCATTTCCACAACGTGCTGCTGCCGGGTGTCCTGTTCGGATTGCTTGCGGGCTACAACTACTGGTTTCCCAAGGCGTTCGGCTTCCGCCTGGATGAGGTCTGGGGGCGGATATCGGTCGTGCTGTGGACGGTGGGCTTCATGCTGACCTTCCTGCCGCTGTATTTCGTGGGGCTGATGGGGATGCCGCGCCGCTCCTACAGCTGGGAGGACCCGAGCTTTCACCCCTACATGATCACGGCCGTCATCGGCGCGCTGGTCATTCTGGCGGCCTTGCTTTCGGTCGTCGTGCAGCTGTGGGTCAGCATCCGGAACCGCGAACAGAGCCGCGTACCGGTTGGCGACCCCTGGGACGCCCGCACGCTGGAATGGTCGATTCCCTCGCCGCCGCCGCCGTACAATTTCGCGATCATCCCGCATGTCACGGACCGCGACGATTTTGCCGCCGCGAAAGAGCGTGGCGAGGCATACCCGCACCCCGATCAGTACGAGGACATCACCATGCCGCGCAACACCGGCATCGGTTTCGTGCTCTGCGTGCTCAGCGGTGTGTGGATGTTTGCGCTGGTCTGGTGGATCTGGTGGCTGGCGGCGCTGGTGACAGTGATGATGATCCTGTCGTTCATCCTTTGGACCTTTCAGACCGATACCGAGGAGGTTGTTGCGGCCGAAGACGTGCGCAGGCAGCACGAGGCCTGGCTGGACTTGGTCCGCAACGCGACCCCTGTAAACAGGGATCATGAAGGCGCGCCAGAAAACACCGGGCTTGCCCGACCGGATCTGGAGGCGACGACATGAGGCCTGCACCAACCCACAGCTATCCGGGCCTGAACCTGGGCCGAGGCAGGCCCGGGGCCCACAAGGCGACCGAGGTTGTGACCTTCGGTTTCTGGGTCTTTCTGATGAGCGATCTGGTCTATTTCGGGCTGATGTTCGGCGTCTACATCACCATGATAGACGCACAGGCCGGTGGTCCGGGCCCGCACGCGCTGTTTGATCTGTACAGCATCTTTGCCCAGACGCTGATCCTGCTGACCAGCAGCCTGACCGTTGGACTGGCCATGCTGGCGCTGAAATACAACCTGCCGCGCGGTCGGGTCGTCCTGTGGTTCGGGGTCACGCTGCTGCTGGGGCTGAGTTTCCTAGTCCTCGAGATCCGCGATTTCATGTCGATGGTGGAAAAGGGCGGCATCCCACAGCGCAGCGGTTTCCTGTCCGCCTACTACGGGCTGGTGCCTCTGCACGGTCTGCATGTGGCCGCAGGCTGCGTGTGGTTGGTGGTGCTGGGCATTCAACTGCGGGTCATGGGGATGACCGACCTGGTGATCTCGCGCATGGTCCGGCTGGCGCTGTTTTGGCATTTTCTCGACCTAATCTGGATCGGCATCATCACTATCGTCTATTTCGGAGGGCTGACTTATGGATAGACATTCCGAACTGCACCGGCGCGAACGGCGGCGCTATGCGATCGGGTATGGTGGCTCGCTTTTGTTGACGCTGGGCATGTTTGGCACGGCGCATTGGTTCGGCATCGAAACCCCCGGCGTCTATCTGACGATCGGCCTGCTCGGGCTGGCGCAGCTGATCGTGCAGCTGATCTATTTCCTGCATATCGACCGTCGCCGCAGCAGCCGCGAGGATCTCGATCTGGTGTTGTTCTCGACGCTGGTTCTTCTGATCATAATCGGGGGAACGGTCTGGATTCTGGGCAATCTGGCGATGCGGATGCACATGCCCGTCATGTGAGCGCGCTCAGCGCGTTGCCCACAGGCCCAGCCACAGGGCCAGCCAGCACAGGCCTACGCTCAGCAGGATGTTGGCGGCTGCGCTCGCGATGGTGCGCTCGCGCCGCAGTTCCAGCGACTGCCAGGCAAAGCTGGAAAAGGTCGTGAAACCGCCGCAGAAGCCGAAGACAAGGCGCCTTTGATCTTCGGCCAGATCGACGGTGCCGCCCAGATACCCGATCCAAAGCCCCAACAGCAGGCTGCCGCCCACGTTCACCATCAGAGTTGCCACCGGTAGGTCATGGGTAACCGCGCGTGTAACCCAATGGCGCAGCACGGCGCCCAGCCCGCCGCCCAGCCCGAACATTAAGTGCAGGTGCAGATCGGTCATCCGCCGAACCCTCGGGCCGACCTGCGACGGCCGGTGGCCTCGCCCAGAATGGCCGCGCCCAGTCCGGCGGAGATCTCGGCCGCCAGCGGTATCAGCACCACCCAGCCCGAGGTTTCGGCGAAGCGCTCCAGCTCGGCGACGAACGAGGAAAAGGTCGACAGCCCGCCGCAGAAACCCACAGCGCCCAGATGCAGCACATGGGCATGCACACGGGTGCGGATCGCATACAGCCAGCCCAGCACGAAACAGGCCGCCACGTTGATGCCGAACGTGGCCGTCAGCAGTGGCGCACCGGGGATCTCCAGCGCAAACAGTTCGCGCAGGATCGACCCCGCCGCGCCGCCGATGAAGACGGCGGCATACATCAGCGGTCGTCCCGCTATGGCAGCCTGCGCTCTGGCCAAGACGTCTGTCCCTGTTCCTGCGTGTCTGCGCATGGATAAAGGGCGTGCCCATCAGGCTCAAGGGCGATCACGATGGCGCAAGACAGGCCGCGCGATCCGCACAAAGGCTTGCAATCGCGTGACAAGCTTTCCACGATCGGCCGAAGATCATGAGGGAGAGCAGGATGATCGTACGCAGGATCTACTTTGCCGTGACCTTTGTCGCGTTGCCGCTGACGGTCATTCTGGGGCTGTTCTGGCCGCCTGCTTTCTGGCTGCTGGTCCTGTTGGTGCCTTATGCGCTGGTTGGTCTCTATGACCTGCTAACCACGCGGCACAACGTGCTGAACAACTATCCGGTTCTGGGGCACTTCCGCTATATGCTGGAATTCGTCAGCCCCGAGATCCGGCAATATTTCGTGGAAACCAACGAAAGCGGCCGCCCGTTCAACCGCATCGTGCGGTCTCTGGTCTATTCCCGGGCCAAGGGGCAGGTCGATACGCAGGCCTTCGGCACGCAGTACGACATCCTCAAGGTCGGGTACCACCGCGCCAACCATTCGCTAGTCCCCAAGGAGGTGCCGGAAAGCGAGGAACGCATCCTGCTTGGCGGGCCTCAATGTGAAAAACCCTATTTGGCGTCGCGTCTGAACGTCTCGGCCATGAGCTTCGGTGCGCTCAGCGCCAATGCGATCCGGGCGCTGAACGGCGGCGCGCGCGACGGCGGTTTTGCCCACAACACGGGCGAGGGCGGCCTGTCGCCCCATCACTTGGCCGAGGGCGGTGACATCATCTGGCAGATCGGCACCGGCTATTTCGGCTGCCGCACCCCTGAGGGCGGTTTCGACAAGGACAAGTTCGCCGAACGGGCGCGGATGGAGGTCGTCAAGGCGATCGAGATCAAGCTGTCGCAAGGGGCTAAGCCCTCGCATGGCGGCGTGCTGCCTGCGGCCAAGGTGGATGCCGAAATCGCCGTGATCCGCGGCGTGCCGGTTCACCAGGACGTGATCTCGCCGCCGGTTCATTCGGCCTTCGACGGCCCGACCGGGTTGCTGAATTTCGTCCAACAGCTCCGCGACCTGTCCGGCGGCAAGCCCGTCGGCTTCAAGCTGTGCATCGGGGCGCGATCCGAATTCCTTTCGATCTGCAAGGCCATGCTGGAAACCGGCATCCTGCCCGATTTTATCACCGTGGACGGGGCCGAAGGCGGCACCGGCGCTGCCCCAGTGGAATTTACAAATCGCCTGGGAACCCCACTGAACGAGGCGTTGATCTTCGTCGACAACAGCCTGCGTGGCGTGGGGCTGCGTGACAAGATCCGGGTGATCGCCTCGGGCAAGGTGGCCACCGGGTATGACATGATCGAGAAATGCGCCCTGGGGGCCGACATGTGCAACGCGGCGCGGGCGATGATGTTCGCGGTGGGCTGCATCCAGGCGCTACATTGCAACACCAACCGCTGCCCCTCGGGGGTGGCCACGCAGGACCCGGTGCGCGGCCGCGCGGTCAATGTCCCGCAAAAGCGCAAGCGCGTGCACCGGTTCCACGATGCGACGCTGGAAAGCTTCCGTGAGATCCTGGGCGCCATGGGCAAGGAACGGGTGTCGGATCTGCGCCCGTCCGACATCTTTCGCCGGACGGCGGACGAACGCGAGTGGTCCTATGCCCAGCTTTATACCTTTCTCGAAGACGGCGCCTTGTTGGGTGCCGACATTCCTGCCGAATTCGCCGATGATTGGGCCCGTGCCTCACCCGCGCAGTTCTGACATCCGGGCCTAGTTCAGCGACGGCCGCGGGTTGCTGGCGGCATGGGCGTGGATCTTGCGGATGCTCCATTCAACAGCGTTCCGCATCGTGCTGCCGAGGGCCTGATCGAAGGCAGCGACCAGGTCGGGTGTCTGGTCGCTGGCAGCAATCACGTCGCGCTGGAACGAGTTCGAGGCGATGATTTTGTCTTCGAACTCGTCGATGATCTTGATGTTGAGGCGAACTTCGATTTTGACCGAGGTGGAATCTTCGGTGTCTCCGAAGACGATGCCTTGGAATTCGCGCAGGTCTGGAACGATCACATAGTCCGCCCGCAGACCGACGGTCGAGCGGCCCACGGCCGCAACACGGTTGCTGTTTTCAAAGCTCTCGACCAGCAGGGCCTGCACGATCAGCGGTGCCCTGTCCACCCAGCGCGCGCGCGGCAGGTATTGCACCTGCAGGCGCGTCGGCTGCACCGCGATCTGGTCGGTGTTGACCGCGGCTGTGGCCGTCGGCTCCTGCACGACGATCTGCTTACCCACACGTGGCAGCGAACTGGAGAACGTGCTTTTGGGCGTCAGCAGGTACAGATCGTTGGGTTTCGAGGCCTGCTTCAGCGTTCCCAACCCGGTGCAGCCGGTCAACCCTGCCAGGCCCAACGCGACGATTGCTGCTCTGATCATTGGCGAAACTCCGATGCCTGTGTGCCCAGCAGGAACCGGGCCGGGTCGCGTTCCAGCTTGTCCACTAGCCGATCAAGGCCAACGACAAGGCGCTGGGATTCTTCGACGAAGCGCACGAACTGGGGCAGGCCCACCCGCAGAAAGTCCGACACCTGGCGACGGTTCTGCTGCACAATGCCGTCGATCGTGCCCAGCAGGTCCGACGCCGATTGCGAGGCGCTGAGGATATCGGCGGAAATCGCGTCGATCCGCTCGGTGACGTTCGACACGGTCTCGGCCACCTGGTTGGCTGCGGTGCGGATATCGGCGGCCACGGCGGCCACGTCTTCGTCCATGACACGATTGGCCGAGTCGAAGGCGCGTTCGGCCGAGGTCAGCGTGCCCTTGGCCGTTTCCATCGCCGAGGTGACGGAGTCGAGCGTTTGGTTGGCATTCGCGAAGGTGTTGTTGACGGTTGTCATGGTCACCCCTGCCTCATCCGACAGCCCGATCAGCCGGTCCGCCAATTCAGACCCCTGCGCGATGAAGGGCCGGATATCCTGTTCCAGCACCTGATCGGCCGTGGCCAGCGTCTTGTTGACACCATCCAGTGCGGTTTTTGCGGATTCCGCGGCGGTCTTGACACTGTTGAGCGTGTCAGTCCCGGTGGTCAGCGTGGTTTCGGCCGTATCCGCCAGCTGGTCCAGCCGCTGGGTGAAGGCACCAATCTCCTTTGCCGCACCGCCCAGATCGCCCGAGAGGGTTTCGAAATCGGTCAGCGTCTTGTCCAGCCGCCCCGAGGCCGAGGCGAGGTTGTCCAGAATGTCGGCCACCGCCTTGCGGTTGTCGTCATCGACAACGGCGTTGAGGTTTTCCAGCAGGGTCACCGCCTCGTCCAGCACCTTTGGCGCGCCTTCGAACAGCGACTGGATCGCGCTGCGTTTGCTTTTGATGACGCTGAACTGCGGCAGGCGCTCTGCATCGGGCGACCCCCCCGACAGTTCGACATAGCTGACGCCCGTCACCCCCAGCGACTGCAATTGCGCGATGGTATCCGTGGTGACGGGAATGTCGGCGTCGATTTCAAGGCGCACACGCACCTTCGAGGGGTCGTCATCGTCCAGATCCAGCGAGATCACCTGGCCCACGGGCAGACCGTTGTAGTTGACGCCCCCGGCCGCCGACAGGCCCGAAACATTGTCGAACAACACGTCGTAGTAGGCGTATTGCCGGGTCACCTCGAACTTGGCCAGCCACAGGAAAAAGCCGAACGCGCTGAGGATACCCACAAGCGTGAAAGTGCCGATCAGGATGTAGTTCGCCCGGGTTTCCATCGCCTCTACCTGTCGTGCCCCTTCTGCTGCGCCGCGCGGGCCCGGGGGCCGGTGAAGTATTCCTGCACCCAAGGATGATCGACCTTGGTCATCTCGTCTATGGGACCTTCGACCAGAACGCGTTTTTCCGCAAGCACCGCGACGCGGTCGCAGATGGCGTAAAGACTGTCGAGGTCATGGGTGACCATGAAAACGGTCAGCCCCAAGGCCTGTTGCAATTCGCCGATCAGTTCGTCATAGGCCGCCGCCCCGATCGGGTCCAACCCGGCGGTGGGTTCGTCCAGAAACACGATCTCGGGGTCCAGCGCCAGCGCGCGCGCCAGTGCCGCCCGTTTGCGCATCCCGCCCGACAGCTCGGACGGAAACTTGCCGCAACTCAGCTGTGGCAGGCCCACAAGGCTGATCTTGAGGCTGCCGAGCGCGCGCATCAGGCTTTCGCTCAGGCCCGTATGTTCGCGCAGCGGCGCCATCACGTTCTGCAACACGGTCAGCGATGAAAACAGCGCGCCGTCCTGAAAGGCCACGCCCCAGCGTTTCTCGATCCGGCGACGGTCCGCCTCGGGGCCGTTCAGCACGTCAACGCCTAGCACCTCGATGCTGCCGGCGGCGGGCTTGTTCAGCCCGACGATGGTGCGCAACAGGACCGATTTGCCGGTGCCCGACCCGCCGACGATGCCCAGAACCTCGCCGCGCCAGACATCCAGGTTCAGGTCATCATGCACCACCTGCGGGCCGAACTGGTTGCGCAGGTGACGCACCCGGATCACCGCCTCGCGCTGTGCCTCTGCCTTGGTGTCCTGCTGCTGGATTGCGCCATCCATGTCAGACGCCCACCTCAGAGAAGAAGATGGAAAACAGCGCATCGATGGCGATCACCATGAAGATCGCCTGCACCACCGATGATGTCGTCCGCTGCCCCACGCTCTGGGAAGAGCCCTTGACCTGCATCGCCTGCCAACAGGCGATCACCGCGATGACCACGGCAAAGAACGGAGCCTTGATCAGGCCGACTGCCAGGTGCCAGACATCGGTGTTTTCCTTCAGGCGCGTGACGAACATGCCGGGGCTGACGCCCAGATCGATCCAGCTCATCAAGGCGCCGCCGAACAGGCCGGCAATGTCGGCGACGAAGCCCAGGATCGGCAGCATGATCAGCAACGCCAGCACCCGAGGGACAACCAGAACCTCGATCGGGTCCAGGCCCAGCGTCTGCATGGCGTCGATCTCCTCCTGCACCTTCATCGAGCCGATCGAGGCGGTGAAGGCCGAGCCCGACCTGCCCGCCACGATGATCGCGGTCAGCAGGACGCCCAATTCGCGCAGAACCGAGATCGAGATCAGCTCGACCACGAAGATCTCGGCGCCGAACTGTTTCAACTGGGTTGCCCCCTGAAAGGCCAGAACCACGCCGATCAGAAACCCCATCAGCGCCACGATGGGCAGCGCCTTGAGCCCGGTTTCCTCCATCTGCGACACCAGCGCGGCCCGGCGCAGACGCCACGGCATGACCAACGTGCGCGCCAGCCGATGCAGCGTCAGGCCCAGAAAGCCCAGCATCGACGCCGTGTCGCGCCCGGCCCCGACCGTCCTCCGGCCCAGAGACTCCAGCCAGGGCACGAAGCCGCGCGGCGGGGCCTCTGCCGGTATCTCGGTTGCGATGTTCTGCGCGACGGTCTCAAGCAGCGCCGATTGCGTTGCCGAGACGTTTTCATAAGTCACGGTTGCGCCCGCCGCCGAGGCGCGCCGCGCCAGATCGCAGATCAGCCAGGCGCCTCCGGTGTCCAGCGACCTGAGCCCGGACAGATCGAAAATAATGCTTCTCGCGTCGGGGTGAAGAGACCGAAATCCCTTTTCCACCGACTCCAGCGATTGGGTCACCATCTCACCCGAAACGGCGATCCGCAGGTCGTCGTTGACCTGCTCCAATGCAATCGAGGGCTGTGTCATGTGGGTATCAGATGGGAAACGGCCCCCTGCTGCAACGGCTTTCTTGCACATGAGGTGAAACTGAGCGTGGGGCGTGTCCTTCAGGGGCTGCCGCGCCGTCGGAAAATCTCGCCTGACCGACGGAATCGGTTGCCCGGACCAAGGATCGCAGACACAGTCGCCTTCGGACGGAACACGGGATCCAGACAGGGTGGTTCGGAATGCGGCGAAGGGGAAATGTCCTGTTCATCATCATCGATCAGTTGCGTGCCGACTGCCTGACCGGGGCGCTGGCCGACCATGTCGATCTGCCGAACCTGCGCGGCTTCATGGCCGAGGGCGTCACGTTCACCCGCCATTTCTCGGTCACCAACCCGTGCGGGCCGTCGCGGGCGTCGCTGCTGACCGGACAATATGCCATGAACCACCGATCGGTGCGCAATGGCACACCGCTGCGGCATGATACGCCAAACATCGCCACCGAAATGCGCAAGGCCGGATACCTGCCGCAGTTGTTCGGCTATACCGACACCTCGGCCGACCCCAGGGTGCATCACCCGAACGACCCGGCGGTAAAGACCTACGAAAACCCGATGAACGGCTTTCACGAGGTCGTCGAAATGCGGCTCGAGGAATCTTTTCCCTGGCAATCGCACCTGCTGCGCAAGGGATATGAGTTCGACAACTATTGGGACCTCTACAAGCCGGTTTCACAGGACGGGTCCGTGCCTCGGTTGAATGATCCGGCCCCTTACAGCGCCGAAGACAGTGACACGGCATTCCTGACCGACTCGTTTTTGAACGAGATCGCGTCGTATCGAAAGCCCGGCTGGTTCGCGCATTTGACCTATATCCGCCCGCACCCGCCGCTGGTTGCGCCGGCGCCGTACAACCGCATGTATGATCCGGCGTCGCTGCCCCTGCCGACGCGTCTTGAATCGCCCGATGCCGAAGCCGCCGTTCATCCGTTCTTTGGCCCGGCACTGGAAAGCTGCGGGCCGGGTGACTGCGTACATGGCTTTGCCGAGGTGTCACCGACCGATCCGAACACCCAGACACTGCGCGCCGTCTATCTGGGGCTGGCGAGTGAGGTCGACTATCACATCGGTCGGGTGCTGCGGTTTTTGAAAGATAACGGCCAATATGATGACACGTTGATCGTCATCACCGCCGATCATGGCGAGATGCTGGGCGACCACCATGCCTGGGGCAAGATGTCGGTCTATGACGCGGCCTATCACACGCCGTTGGTGATCCGCGCGCCGGGCAACGCGGGGAATGCCGGGCTGCGCGTCGACGTTCCGACCGAATCCATCGACATCGCGCCTACCATTCTGCATTGGGTGGGGCAGGCCATCCCGAATTCGATGGACGGGCGTTCCCTGCTGCCGCTTCTGCGCGGCCAGACACCGGCGGACTGGCGCAGCTATTCTTTCAGTGAGCTGGATTTTTCCGACCCCGAACACCCGACCGTCTGGCAGAGGCGGCTGGGGACAGGGCACAGCGACTCGTGCCTGAGCATCCTGCGGGATACCCGGTTTACACTGGTGGAATTCGCCGCTGACCTGCCGCCCCTGCTGTTCGATCACAATGGCAAGGGCGAGGCCGAGAATGTCGCGCACAAGCCCGAATTCGCGTCGGACCTTGCGCGGTTGACGCGCCAGATGCTGCGCCACCGGATGCGCAACATGGACCATACACTCTCGTTGCATTCAATCACGCCGGATGGTCCGAGATCGGTGCGGCGCTATTCCTGACCCACGCCAGTTCCACCCCCTGTGACATCGCGGATGTTGCGTTTTCCGGCTTTATTGATAAACCCGAGTAGATCTGAATCATCGGGAAAAATTATCTATAAAATGTCGGCTACATCGAACACCTGGACCCGCGAAACCGCTCAGGCCATCTATGACCTGCCGCTGATGGATCTTCTGTATCGGGCGCAGACCGTACATCGCGAGAATTTTGACCCCAACAAGGTGCAGATGTCGCGGCTTCTGTCGATCAAGACCGGCGGCTGCGCCGAGGATTGCGCCTATTGCTCGCAATCCGCGCGCAACGGCTCCAAGCTGAGCGCCTCGAAACTGATCGAGGTCGAACGCGTTCTGGCCGAGGCCCGCAAGGCCCGCGAGTCCGGCTCGACCCGGTTCTGCATGGGCGCCGCCTGGCGTGAGCCCAAGGCGCGCGACATGGATGCGCTGGTGGCGATGATTCAGGGCGTCAAGGCGATGGGCATGGAAACCTGCATGACTCTGGGTATGCTGGACGACACCCAGGTGGTGCAGCTGCGCGATGCCGGGCTGGATTATTACAACCACAACATCGACACGTCCGAGCGTTACTACCCCGAGGTCATCACCACTCGCACCTTTGCCGACCGGATCGACACGCTGAACCGCGTACGCGAGGCGGGGATGAAGGTCTGCTCGGGCGGCATTCTGGGCATGGGCGAAAACGGCGAGGATCGGATCGACATGCTGGTCACGCTGGCCAACCTGCCCGAGCCGCCGGATTCGGTGCCGATCAACATGCTGATGCCGCAACCCGATACCCCGCTGGCCGACGCCAAGCCGGTCGATCCGATCGATTTCGTGCGCATCATCGCGCTGGCGCGGATCATGATGCCGAAATCCCATGTCCGCCTGTCCGCTGGCCGCAGCGACATGAGCGACGAGATGCAGGCCATGTGCTTCTTTGCCGGTGCCAACTCGATCTTTGCCGGCGACACGCTGTTGACCGCCGAGAACCCCGAGGAAAGCAAGGACGCGATCCTGTTCGCCAAGCTGGGCATCCAGCCGATGGAGGCGGAGTCCGAGGCCCGCGTGGACGCGGCCGAATGACAGCGATCGCAAGGCTGGGCAATGCGCTGAAGGTGCTGGAAACGCGCCATCGGCTGCGCAGGCTTGCGCCCCGCACTGGGCTGGATTTCGCATCCAACGATTATCTGGGCCTGGCCGGGTCCGATGTTCTGAAACGTGCGGCGCAGAACGCGCTGGACCGGGGCGTTCCGCTGGGTTCCGGCGGGTCGCGCCTGTTGCGCGGCAACCACCCCGAGCATGAGGCGCTGGAAGCCGAGGCCGCCGCCTTTTTCGGCGCCGAGGCGGCGCTGTTCATGGGCGGCGGGTTTCAGGCCAATCAAGCCATTTTCTCGACCCTGCCGGCGGCCGGGGATCTGATCCTGCATGACGAGTTGGTCCATGCCAGCGCGCATGAAGGGATGCGCTTGGGTCGGGCCGAGATCCGTGGCTTTGCGCATAACGACATTTCGGCGGCCCGCGCGGTGCTGGCCGATTGGCGTGCGCAAGGCGGCACGGGCCAGGTCTGGATCGCGGTCGAAAGCGTCTATTCGATGGAGGGCGATCTGGCCCCGTTGACCGCCCTGGCCGAACTGGCCCGAGCCGAGAAGGCAGTGCTGGTGGTGGACGAGGCCCACGCCACGGGCGTCTTCGGCCCGAACGGGCAGGGACTGGCCCATGGGTTGAACGCCGAGATGCTGACACTGCACACCTGCGGCAAGGGGCTGGGCGCCAGCGGCGGGTTGATCTGCGGGCCGCGTGAAATGATCGACACCCTGATCAACCGGGCACGGCCGTTCATCTTTGCGACAGCCCCGTCGCCATTGGACGCCGCCATCGTGCGGGGCGCGTTGCGGGCCGTCGGACAGGACCCGGGCCTGACATTGGCCGCGCGCGACCGGATGGCCCATGCCCATGCCGAAGCCGCACGCCTGTGCGGTCTGACCGGATTTCACAGCCAGATCATGCCCGTCATCGTGGGCCAGGACGCGGCCACGATGGATCGCGCGGCGGAACTCCAGCAGATGGGGTTTGACGTGCGCGGCATCCGCCCGCCCACCGTACCACGAGGCAGCTCGCGACTGCGGGTCTCGATCACCGGCAACGTCGGCGCGCAGGACATCACGGCGGTGTTTCAGGCCATCGCCGAACAACAGGCAGGAACCGCATGACCACAGTGATCGTGACCGGAACCGACACCGGTGTCGGCAAGACCGTGTTTTCCGCCGGGCTGACTGCGGCCCTTGGCGCGCAGTACTGGAAGCCCGTGCAATCGGGGCTTGAGGAAGAGACCGACAGCCAGATCGTGGCGCGCCTGTCCGGCCAACCGGTCTTGCCCGAGGCGTATCTGCTGAACCTGCCCGCCTCGCCGCACCTGTCGGCCGAGGCCGAGGGGGTCGAGATCGATCTGAACCGACTGACCCTGCCGCAGACCAATGGCCCGCTGGTGGTCGAAGGGGCTGGGGGTGTCATGGTGCCGCTGACCCGGCAGGCCTATTACCTTGACCTGTTCGCCCGCTGGCAAGCACCCGTGATTCTGGTGGCCCGAACGGCCTTGGGCACGATCAACCACACGACCCTGTCGCTGATGGCGCTGCGCGGCGCCGGTTGCCCGGTGGTCGGTGTGGCCTTCATCGGAGACCCCGAACCCGAGGTCGAACAGACCATCGCCCAGATGTCGCAGGTGCCCCACGTTGGACGCCTCGGCCGGATCGAGAATCTGACACCCGCCACCCTGCGCCGCGCGTTCGAGGCGATCGACATGGACACGATCCGAGGTGCCCTGTGACCCCGCTCGAGTTTGACGCCCGCCACTTATGGCACCCCTATACGAACGTGGCCGACCCGGGCCCGATGCATCTGATCGACCGGGCCGAGGGCGTGTATCTGTACCGCGAGGATGGGGTGAAGATGATCGACGCCATGTCCTCGTGGTGGTGCGCCATCCATGGGCACCGTCACCCGGCGATCACAGCCGCCATGCAGCAGCAGCTGGACCGGATGCCCCATGTCATGTTCGGAGGCCTGACCCATCGGCCCGCCATTGATCTGGGCCGCAAGATGGTGGCCCTGCTGCCCGAGGGGCTGGACCGGATCTTCTATTGCGACAGCGGCTCGGTCTCGATCGAGGTGGCGATGAAGATGGCGGTGCAGTTCCAGATGGCCCATGGCCGCACCGACAAGGTCGAGTTCGCCACGATCCGTGGCGGCTATCACGGCGACACCTGGAAGGCGATGAGCGTCTGCGACCCGGTCAACGGCATGCACGGGCTGTTCCGCGGCGCGCTGTCGATCCAGCACTTTCTGCCGCGCCCGTCCGTCCGTCTGGGCGATGACTGGCCAGAGGACTCCGCGCAGAACGGGCTCGACGCCTTGGAACAGTTGCTGCGGGACAAGGCGCACCGGCTGGCTGCGCTGGTGCTTGAACCGGTCGTGCAGGGCGCGGGCGGCATGTATTTCTATCACCCCAAGTGGCTGCGCCGGGCCAAGGCATTGTGTCAGGCCCATGACGTTCTGGTTATCTTCGATGAAATCGCCACGGGGTTCGGCCGGACCGGAGAGCTCTTTGCCACCACCTATGCGGGGGTGACGCCGGACATCATCTGCCTGGGCAAGGCGCTGACGGGGGGGCATATCTCGTTCGCCGCAACGGTGACCACCGAACAGGTGGCTTATGGCATCGGCAACAGCGAGGCCGGCGTGTTCATGCACGGCCCAACCTACATGGCCAATCCGCTGGCCTGCGCCGCCGGCATCGCCAGCCTCGGGCTGCTTGAAGACAACGGCTGGCAGTCCCGTGTGCGGGCCATTGAGACGCAGATGAAGGCCGAACTGGAGCCGGCGCGCGGCCTGCGCGGCGTCACCGATGTTCGGGTGCTGGGCGCCATCGGCGTGATCGAGATGGAGCACACGGTCGATCCGCGCATCGCCCATCGGCGGGCGCCGGAAACCGGTGTCTGGCTACGCCCCTTTGCGCGCAACATCTATTGCATGCCGCCCTATGTGATCTCGGGCGACGAGCTGAGCCAGGTGACGGCGACCATGGTCGAACTGGCGCGAGGCGACGCATGAGGCGGCACTGGCTGAACCGTGACGGCGGAGCGCAGTTGACGCTGGTGTTCGGCGGGTGGGCGCTGGGGCCTGCGCCGTTTACGCGCCTGACCGGGGCGGCGGATGTTCTGGTGGTTGACGACTATCGCAACCTCGACGACGCCCTGCCCGAAACCGGCGACTATGACACGGTCCGGCTGCTGGCCTATTCCTTCGGGGTCGCGTCGGCCGCGCATTGGCTGGCGGGTCACGGGCTGACCTGTGTCCGCAAGGTTGCGGTCAACGGCACGCTGTTTCCGGCGGATGCAGACCGGGGCATCGCGCCCGAGACGGTCGCGGCCACGGCCGATGGCCTGAGCGCGGCCAGCTTTGCACGGTTCTGCCGCCGGGCCGGGCTGGAAGGCCCCGCACCCGGGATCGATTTTGCCGTCGCGGCCGAGGAACTGCGGGCCATCGCGGCGCGCGGACCTGCGCCCGATCCCGGGTTCGACCGGGTCTGGATTTCTGCCTCGGACCGCATCGTGCCGACGGCGGCGCAGGAGGTGGCCTGGGGCCAATCGGACACCGTGCGCCGCATCCCTGGCCCGCACCAGCCTTTCGCGGCCGGGCAGACTTGGGCGGAGTGGTTCGCATGAACGCCATGCCCACGGACCGGATCCGGCGCAGTTTCAGCCGCAGCTTCGGCAGCTATCACTGCGCCGCTGGCCCGCAGGCCCGGATCGCCCGCGCATTGGCGCATCGGCTGGTCGATCTCGGGGCGCCCCGCCAGTTTGGCACCCTGTTCGAAATCGGCTGCGGCACCGGCCATCTGACCGAGGCGCTGCACCAGCAGTTTTCGTTCACTCGGACCAAGCTCAACGACCTGATGCCACAGGCCCAGGAGACTGCGCGGCGATGGGGCGCGGATTTCCTGCCGGGCGATATCCGCAATGTGACATGGCCCGCGCGGCCCGACCTGATTGCCTCGGCCTCGACGGTCCAATGGCTGGACGATCCGGCGGCCGTGGTCCGCCGTGCGATGCATCAGGTCGCGCCCGGCGGGTGGGTTGCCATTTCGGGATTTGGCCCCGACCAGTACGCCGAACTTTCCGCGCTGGGGTCGGCCGCCCGCGCGCCCGGTTTGTGCGGCCCCGAGGATCTGGCCGCGGGGATCGGCCCCGATGTTGAAATCCTCGACCTGTGGCAGGATCGGCAACCGCTGTGGTTCGAAACGCCGTTGGACGTGCTGCGCCACCTGCGTGAGACCGGGGTGAACGGCCGCGCGGCGCAGGTCTGGACCCGCTCCGACCTGACCGATTTCAGCACGCGCTATCGCGCCGCGTTTTCCGGCCCCAAAGGCGTGCGCCTGACCTATCACCCCGTCTGGATCATCGCCCGCAAACCCGGCTAGGGGCCAACCGGTCGCATCCGGCCCATCTACACCTGCCCGAAAACTGGTGATAGGCCTGTGCCCAGGGGAGGATCGGCGTGGACATATCCGAACAGCGCATCAAAGAGATGACGACCGCAGGGCTGAACCTGATTGGTCAGGCGTTGTCGATCTATGACGACCAGTTGCGCCTTGTGGTCAGCAACAAGCGTTTTCAGGAAATGTTCGACCTGCCCGAACGCCTGGTGCAGCCGGGCGCGCTGTTCAGCGACACGATCCATTTTCTGGCCAGCCGCGGGGAATATGGTCACGACCAATCGGTCGAGGATCTGGTCAGTGTCCGGGTCGAACAGGCCTTGGCGTTCGAGCCGCACTACATGGAACGCGTGCGCCCCAACGGGCAGGTGATCGCGATCGAGGGTGCACCCCTGCCCACCGGTGGCTGGGTTGCCGTCTATACCGACATAACCAGCACCAAACGGGTCGAAGAGCTTCTGCGCAGCCGGTCCGAAGAACTGTCGGACCAGTTGCTGAGCCATGCCGAAGAGCTTTCGGCCACCAACCGGCAACTGGCCGCCACGATCAGCGCGCTGGAAGAGGCCAAGCGCCAGCTGACCGAGATCGAAGCGCGCACCCGCATGACCACCGAGATGATGCCCGCCCATATCGCCCATTTGGATGCCGAGGGGCGGTATGATTATTCCAACCGGCGGCTCAGTTCGGTCCTGCCGGGGCGGCCGTCGGACATCCTGGGTCTGCACATCTCGCAGGCCCTCGGCGCGCACGCTTACGAGCGGGTCCGGCCGCATCTGAAACAGGCCTATGACGGGCAGGCCTCGGTGTTCGAATTCACAGAGGATCAGGATTCACGCCGTATCCGTGTCTCGTTCACGCCCGACGGCGCGGGCGGCGTCTATATCATGTCTGTGGACATCACCGAGGAAACGCAGGCCCGCGTGGCCCTGCAGCAGACCAGACGCCGGGCGATGGCCGCGCAGATGACCAGCGGGTTGGCGCATGATTTCTCGAACCTGCTGACCATTATCCTGGGGATGCAGGCCAAGCTGGAAAAGATGGACCTGCCCGAAGACGCCGCCGAGCTTGTGGTCGCAACCCAGCAGACCGCGCGGCGCGGCGGGCAGCTGCTGAACCGCATCGCCGACATGACCGGCAACCGCACTCTGCAGCCGCAGGCCACCGACATGCGCGGCCTGCTCGAGGATCTGCGGGTGCTGGCCTCGCCTTCTTTGCCGCGTGGTGTGGGGCTGTCGGTGGTCAATACTCTGCCGGATGAAGCGCTGATGTTGGACCCGGGCATGGTTCAGGACGCGTTGTTGAATCTTGTGCTGAACGCCCGCGACGCCTGCGGCAGTAGCGGGCAGATCACCATCAGCGCCCATGCGATCGGTCGGATCTGGGTGGAAATTACCGTGTCCGATACAGGCCCGGGGTTTTCACCCGATGCGCTGGACAAGGCGTTAAACCCGTTTTTCACCACCAAGGGCAGCAAGGGGTCGGGGCTGGGCCTGCCGATGGTCTATGACACGGTCAAGCTGGCGGGTGGAGATCTGCAACTGCGCAATACGCCCTCGGGCGCATCCGTAATGCTGCGGCTGCCCTATCGGCCCGCGCCGCCTGTCCAGTCGGGCCTGGCGTTGCTGGTCGAAGACAGCGACGATCTGCGCCACCAGTTCCGCGACATGCTGGTTGATCTGGGTCTTTCGGTGATCGAGGCGACCTCGGCGGATGAGGCGCTGGCACTGACCGCCAGTTTGAATGACATCTCGCTGATCTTGTCCGATATTCGGCTGGAGGGCACTGCCACCGGCATTGATCTGATCGAACGACTTGCTCTACCAATTCCGGTGATCCTGATGACCTCGTTGCCCTATGATGACCCGCTGCACCGTCAAGCTCTTGCCAAGGCGCCGGTCCTGCGCAAACCCTTCACCCGCGCGCAATTGTCCGCGCTGATCCGAACCGAGGCCGCCTCATGACGCAACCCCTGGTGACCATTCTGGACGACGAGCCGGAAATCCGCCGGATTCTGACCGAAGCGCTTGAAGACGCTGGATTTCGAACCCAGAGCTTTGCCCGCGCCCGCGAATTCGAAGCGTCTCTGAAACGGGTTACGCCGGATGTGTGCCTCGTGGACCTGTCGCTGCCCGACACCGACGGATTGGCGCTGGTGCACCGGCTGGCGCTCGAACAGGGGGCGGCGGTCATCATCATTTCGGGTCGGGCACAGGTGCAGGACCGGGTGACGGGGCTGGAGTTGGGGGCCGACGACTACATCACCAAACCGTTTGACCCAGCTGAGGTGGTGGCCCGCATCCGCGCCCGTCTGCGTGCGCCCAGATCCCAGGTGCAGCAATCGCAGGTGGCCAGGTTCCATGGCTGGACGGCCTGTTTCGACCGCTATATTCTGCTGTCTGATACCGGTGAGGAAGCCGCATTCAGCCATGCCGAGGGCGAAGTGCTGCGGCTGTTCCTGGAAAGCCCCAAACGCCTGATCAGTCGAGCGCAGATGCAGGAGGCTTTGGGCGGGGCTGCGGGCGAAAGCTTTGACCGGGCCATGGACGTGCGCATATCGCGGCTGCGGACCAAACTGGGAGAAGACCCCAAGAACCCGCGCCTGATCAAGACCATCTACGGCGCCGGTTACATCTTTCTGGGCGACGTCGAGTGGCGGTGATAGAGTTTCGGAGCGAACGGCCCGACAGGTCTTGGTCACCCAATGCTTTGACGAAAACCCGCATTGGCACT
Source organism: Ruegeria sp. BHSB172 (assembly GCF_059613165.1). NCBI lineage: Bacteria > Pseudomonadati > Pseudomonadota > Alphaproteobacteria > Rhodobacterales > Roseobacteraceae > Ruegeria > Ruegeria sp. BHSB172. The sequence goes on along the minus strand of NZ_JBXWRZ010000019.1, from coordinate 15,946 downwards.
GGTATTTTCGAGCTCAGCCCCTAACTGAAGGCTTCTGCGCGTCGTGGCACGGCTTTGCCGGTCGGCGCTTTGACAACTTGCAAATCCGGTTCTGACACGCAACAAGGCGTCAGAACGTTTGGAGACCCTGATGATCGGAAAGACCTGGGCCAAGTGGCGCTCCGGCCATATCGGCCGGCTGGTGGGCGATAGTCTGCGGGCGCAGTGGCGGCTTTATGCCATCGCAATGGTCGCCATGGCGATCGTGGCCGCGACGACAGCCGGAACCGCGTGGATGATGGAAAGCATCGTCGACGCGATGACCACCCCCGAAATGCAATCGCAGGTTTACTGGATTGCGCTTGGGGTCGTTGCGCTGTTTTTCACCAAGGCGGTGGCCTCCTATGCTCAGGCCGTGTTTCTGGCACGCGCCGGTAACCGCATCATCGCCGAGCAGCAGGAAAAGCTGTACGACAAGCTTATCACCCGCGGGGTCGGTTTTTTTGCCAAGACCGAGTCGTCTAGTCTTTTGATGCGCGTGACCAATGGGGCCCAGGCCGCGCGGCGTCTTGTGGATGTCATCGTCACCAGTTTCGTTCGAGACGCCCTGACGCTGGTCGGCCTGGTCTTTGTGATGGTCTACCAGCAACCGGTTCTGTCGGTTATGTTCTTTGTGGTGGGGCCATTGGCCCTGTGGGGCGTGAGGGCGCTTTTGAAAAGCGTGCGCGTCATCATGGAATCCGAGCTGAAATCGCTGGCAGAGATCATCAAGGTGCTTCAGGAAACTTCGGCCGGCATCAAGGTGATCAAGGTTTTTGCGCTCGAGGACATGATGGTCGACCGGATGCACGGCGCCATTCGCTCGGTCGAACGCCGCGCCAACTCGATCGCCAAGCTGCAGGCGATCGCAAGCCCCTTGATGGAGCTTTTGGCCGGATTGGCGGTGGCGGGCGTTCTCGTGGTTTCGACGATGGGACTCGCCGGCAGCGAGCCGCCATCGGCGGGTCAGTTGATGTCGTTCATCACGGCTCTTCTGATGGCCTACGAGCCGGCCAAACGGCTGTCGCGCATGCGTGTGGCGATCGAAACCACATTGGTGCCGATCGGTATGATGTTTCAGTTGCTGGATCAGGAAGACCCGATGCGCGAAAAGCCGGGGGCAATCGACCTTGCTCCGGGGCCCGGTGAAATTCGCCTGAAGGACGTCACGTTCGGGTATCGCGGTTCGCACCCGGTCATCCGAAAGCTGAGCGCTACCTTCGAGGCTGGCAAGACGACCGCGCTGGTGGGGCAATCCGGCGGCGGAAAATCGACCATCTTCGGCCTGATCATGCGGTTCTACGATCCCAAAAGTGGTACCGTCGAAATCGACGGGCAGAACTTGCAGGATGTCAGCTTTGCATCGTTGCGGCGCAAAATCTCGTTTGTAGGCCAGGACACTTTCCTGTTTTCGACATCCGTGATGGAGAATTTGCGCTTTGCCCGACCGGATGCCACCGACGAAGAGGTCATCGAGGCGGCGCGTGCTGCGCATGCGCATGACTTCATCATGGCGCTGCCCAAAGGTTATGATACGCAGGTTGGCGAAAACGGAGCCTTCCTGTCGGGTGGGCAAAAACAGCGCCTGGCCATCGCCCGGGCCATTCTGCGCAAGGCCGAGATCCTGTTGCTGGACGAAGCCACCAGTGCTTTGGATGCGGATTCCGAATCCCTGGTCAAGGACGCCTTGGACAGATTGACCGAAAACGTCACCACGATCGTCATCGCGCACCGGCTGTCGACGGTGCTGGGCGCGGACAAAATCATGGTGGTGCAAGACGGGCAGGTGGTCGAACAAGGCAATCTGGATGAATTGCTGGAAATGAACGGCAGATTCCGGGGTTTGTTCGACCAACAGTTCAAGACGTCCTCCAATTGACGCAGTTGGCGTGCCCTAGTCCCTGAACGCGCGGTTCTTGATCTTCAGAACCGGCTGCAACAGATACTCCAGGACGGTTTTCCGCCCGGACAGAATATCGACCTCGGCGATCATGCCCGGAATGATCTCGACAGGGTTCCCGGCCGCGTCCAGCAGCTTGTCTTCGGTCCGCACCTCGACCACGAAAACCTCTTCGTCGTTGCGCTCGGATCGGGTGATCGTGTCGGCACCGATGCGGATGATTTCACCGTCAAGTGCGCCATAGCGCGCGAAATCATAGGCCGTTATCTTGACCCTGACCTTCTGGCCTGCACGCAGAAACGCAATGTCCTCGGGCCGGACATAGGCTTCGACCAGCAGGCTGTCATCCAAGGGGACGATCTCGACCAGCTCCTCTCCGCTGCGGGCCAAGCCGCCCAGTGTGCTGCGGAGCAATCGGTTGACGATTCCTTTGACCGGTGCTCGGACCTGCGCCCGCGAAGCTCTGTTTTCCAGCGCGGGCAGCGTCGGCTCCAGTGCGGCCAATTCGGCCGTGACCAGGGCAAGGTCGGTCAAGGCCGACGTACGAAACCGGCTACGGGCGGCCTTGATCCGATCATCGATTTCGCTCAACCCGGTGTTCAGCCGCAATGTGGCCGCCTCGGCTCTGACCTTGCGCCCTTTCCATTCGGCTTCGCTGCGGCGCAGGGCCATCAAGGTCGTCGCCGGCTCCATCTGGCGTTTAACCAGGGGTTCGATCAGGGCACGTTCCTCCGCCAGGACCTTGAGCGTTTCCTCCGCTGTGATCTTGTCGACCAGACCTTCTTCATACTCGCGCTGGCGTTGTTCGCGTTGCCGCTCCAGAATCGCGATCTCATCGGCCAATTCCGCCTGCCGCCCCAGATACAAGGCCGTCTCGGACTGGACGACTTCGGGCGCCTGCCGGACAAGATCGTCCTCAAACCTCAGATCGGTTCCATCGATCTCGGCCTGTAGCCTTTGTGCCTTTGCCATCAACCCAAAGGCCTTTTGCCGTTCGCGGTCCAGGTCGCTGTCAAGTTGCGTGGCGTCGAATTCCATCAACAGCTCATTCTTGTCGACGACCTGACCCTCGCGAACATGCAGGGCCAACAGAACGCCTGGTTCGGTGGCCTCGATGACTTGAACATCGGCCGACGGTACAATGCGCCCATCGGCGCGTACGACATCATCCAGTTCGGTGGTATACGCCCAGACACCCGCAACCAGTATGCAGCTCAAGGTCACCAGCAGCAGAACCGAACCTCGCGCGCCCGGGCGGCCGCGCAGTTCCCGCTCAAGGGAAGCAAAATCAGGATGCCGCGACATTCAGATGCCTCCGTGTACTGCGGGCGCGTTGGGTCAGTATCGACTTGGGGCCGTCGGCGGCGATCCTGCCGTTCTCGATGACGATCACCCGCTCGACCATCTCTAGAAGGCTGGTTCTGTGGGTGACGACGATGGTCGTGGTTCCTTTTGTGGCCGTCTTGAGGCGCTGGATAATCTCGGCTTCGGACTTTACGTCCATTGCGCTTGTCGGTTCATCCAGGATCAGGACCGGTGGTCGCCCGATCAAGGCCCGTGCCAGGGCGATGGCCTGTCTCTGACCCCCTGACAGACCTTCGCCGCGCTCTGCCAGTTGCAGGTCGTAGCCGCTGGGGTGTCGGTTCACGAAATCTTCGACTCCGGCGATGTGGCCGGCGCGGATCAGGTCTTCCTCGCTGGGCCGATAGGCGCCGCTGACTATGTTGTCACGCACGGATCCTGAAAACAGCCATATGTCCTGCAGAACCGATCCAATGCTTCTCCGCAGGTCGCCCGGGTCAATCTGCCGGATGTCGATATTGTCCAGAAGAACCGACCCCGATCGCGGCTGGTACAGTCCCAGAAGCAACCGGGCAATTGTGCTCTTGCCCGAGCCGATCTGCCCAAGAATTGCGACCTTTTCCCCGGGTTCGATGGTGAAGGTCACGTTTCGCAGCGTATCTTCTTCCCGACCGGGATAGGCGAAGCAGACGTTATTGAAGGAAACGCGGCCTGCAAAGCCGGGCCGGCTGATCCAGGTTCGTCCTGCTGGCTGTTCGCAGTCTGCCGACATCAGAGATTGCAGGTTGCGATAGGCGCTGCGCGCCTGATTGACCCGCGTCAGTGTTTGCGCAACTTGCCCCAGCGGGGCCAGGGCCCGACCGGTCAACATGACCGATGCAACGAGGGCACCCATGCTGGCGTGACCGTCGGCAATCAGGAATACCCCGTAGAAGACGATGAGAACCTGCGCGGCCTGTTGCACGAATCCGGTCAGGTTAAGCGCGAACTGGGTGATCGCCCGGCTCTTGATCCCGTTTTGCGAATGCCGCTCGACCGCCTCTTCCCAGCGCTTGCGCATCCGGTTCGAGGCCGTCGTGGTCTTGATCGTCTCTAGACCGGCCAGAGTTTCCACCAATACTGATTGCTTGGACTGCCCTTCGTCAAAATTCCGTGCCGCGAGCCGGGAAAGAAAGGGTTGCACCACCAAGCCCGCCAGCAGGACCGCAGGCACCGCCAGCGCCGGAATGGCCGCCAATTGACCGCCCACCATGTAGATCGCGAAAATGAACAACGCGATGAAGGGCAGGTCGACGACGGCAACCAGCGTGGCTGACGTAAAGAACTCGCGCAGGGTTTCGAATTCGCGGACGGTGCTCGCTATGGCGCCAATCGACCCGGGGCGCGATTGCATCCGGATGTTCAGAATCTGGTTGAAGATCCGTCGCCCCATCAACATGTCGGCCCTCTGGCCGGCCCTGTCGATGAACCCGGCCCGCAAGATCTTGAGGATGAAATCAAACAGCAACGCAAGACCGACGCCGACCGTCAGCGCGACAAGGGATTCCGTCGCCTCGTTGGGAAGTACCCGGTCGTAGACGACCATGATGAAGACCGATGTGGCCAGACCCAGAAAGTTGGTCATGGCGGCAGCCAGAGCGACTTGCGCATAGGACCAGCGGTTCGCCATCAGGGCCGACCAGAACCAGTGACCGTCGTCCCTGGTGTCCGGCTTCGGACCGTCCCTGTGGGCCTTACGGAACAATATGGTATAACCGGAATAAAGCGAGGCAACCTTCTCGTGGGGCATTTCCGAAACGCCATTGTCCAGTTCAGGGTCAAAGATCAACAGGTCTCCGCCGTGACCCCGTCCATGATAGACGACCGCCTTGTCGCCCTGCATCAAAAGAACAGCAGGTGCCAGCACATCGTCGAAGTCTTCCAGTCGACGTGCACCAAAACCGGCCTGCAGGCCGGCATCCTGAGCGAGAGCCAATGTCTCTTTGACGTTCAACCCCTTTTCCGGGTTGTGCTGGGCCGCAATGACCCGCGATGGCGTCAGTGGCCGCCCCAATTCGGCTGCGACGTGCAGAAGGCAACGCTCCAGTGCTTTGAAGTTCGGCTTTGTGGGTTCCGGGCGCTCCGAGGTCATGGCATGCCGTTCCAGTTTTCCAGTTGGATATCAAACAGGTCGAGGATGTCGCCGGTCAGGCTGATGGCGGCGTAATTGGTCAGGAAAAAGTTCTGCTCGGCGAGGATCATCCGCTCCTGCGCGGCGACCAGATCGCGTTGTGCATCCAGAATTTCGATCAGGCTGCTGCGGCCGATCTTGAACTGCTCTTGCATCGCCGAAACATTCTGGATGTTTGCCTGAACGGCGCGGCGCGCCTCTTTCAGTCGTTCCGCACCGGCTTTCTGGTCTGACCGAATGAAGCCAAGTTCGCGGCCGATTTCGCGGATCAGCGTTTCCCGCTCGAATTCCGCCTGCTTGATGCGCGCCGAGGCAGCGGCGATTTCGGCTCGCCGTTTGCCGGTGCTGTCAATCTCGTAATTGACGGACAGGTCCACTCCGAAATTCGCGTCATGATTGTCGTCCTGGTTGGCGAAGGCGGATACGCGGATATCCGGTTGGCGCCTGCCCAAGGCCGCCGACTGCTCGGCCCTAGCGGCAAGAAGCGCCGCATCCGTGCGTCGAACCTGTGGGCTGTTCAGCACGATCTGGCTGTCGCTTCTGTTCAATACGGGCGCGGGAAGCGGAGCGGGTAAAGCACCGGGGTCATAGCCGAATATCTCCCGGAAACGGGCGATGGACCGATCAGCCTGCGCCTGCGCGTTGGCCAGTTTCGTGCGGGCATCTGCGATCCTGGACCGGGCGGTCAGAAGGTCGGCAGTCGATCCGGCTCCGATGTCGGTCCTCTCGGAAATCTGCCGTTCGATCTGTTCGTGCGCCGCTACATTCTGCCGAGCAATGTCAACAAGCTCGCGCCGGTTCAGAACCGAAACATAGGCCTCGATTGCGGCCAATGCGGTCGCGGAAGCCGTCTGCAATTGGCTGCCGCGGCTTTCCAAAATCCTGGCCCGAGCAGCGGCCAGATTGCCAGAGGCCGCGCCGCCGTCATAGACTAATTGAGAGACGCGTAGATAGGGCGATAGGTCAGAAACATTCGAATCCACGCGCTCGGAACGCGCATTCAATCCCAAGGACAGCTGCGGCAGAAATGCACCTTCGGCGACGTCCCGGTTCGCGCGTGCCAGGTCGATTTCCGTATTTGACTTCGCAAGCGTCGGACTGGATTCCACCGCCTGGCGGATGCGGCGGCCGAACTCGCTGCTGGTCAGTCGCTCAGACGGTGCGGTAGCGCCCGCTCCGGCCGTGCCGGCCGAGAAGGCCATTTCGACTGGCGCCAGATCCGGCACGGGTTCGCACGCGGAGACAAGAGCCAAAAGAATGCAGCCAAGTACTTTCTGCGCAGACCGTTCAAAAAAATGCATGGGAAGCCTCGTTTTCGGCCTTGGATTGTGCCGTAGCGAGCGCAGTTAGGAACCCGTCCAGTTCCGACGGCTGGGAGGTTGCGCAAGCGGATTGAGTTCGGCCGGCGGCCATCTGCAACTTGCCCAACCATTCACAATGAGCGAGCGAAACCCGATGGCTGTATGCGATCTGCATTGCGCCACTCGTCATCATCAGCGAGGTTTCGGGCGGTGACAACTCGTCCAAACGCGTGAAATCGATGCCGCAAAGAGGCAAATCCAGGCTCAGCGGCACACCTGATTGCAAGGGTGCAAACAGCTCGAGCTCGGCAAGGACGGCGCAGGCAGACTCAGCCGCTCTCTGCTCCGCCACATAGTGTCGCATGAAGTCGACGACTGTCCCAAGCTCTTGCGAGGGCGCCTTGTCGGACGTGAAAAACGGCAGTCCTGTCGAATCTGGTGTGACAAGGCCCGTCGTTTCGTCCACAAGCAAGGTAAAGGTGCTCTCGTGCCCGGCTTGCCGAGGGTCGGCCGGCGCCGCGAAAAAGGGGTGACACCGCAGGACAGACGGCACATAGGGTGCCAACCATCGGCCGTCGTTTGCGACGAAGAGGTTTGGTTCCCCTTCCAAGACAGACATGATGCAGACCGGTCGCAGCGATTCGCCGTCGGAGAGAAACCCGATCGGGAACGAAGCTGCGACGATCGGGATTTCTGAGGCAACGACCTCGCAAACTGCCATGGTTCGGGCGAAATCATAGGATGTGAACCGATGCCAAGAGCATTTGGAATGTCTCTGTGTGGTCACTGCGACCCGGTCGTTCTGAACCATTTTCCCTCTCAATGCTCGCTATGGGCAACACCCCCTTGGGGATGTTGCATGTTCCTTCGCTGGATCAGGCGGTCGCGCCGGTGGGATCCGTGTGCAGGATGTTGTCGCTGCTCAGGCTTCCGAGATCGCCAACCCCCTGGAAGTGCGCGATCATGTCGACAGAGGCCGTTCCCGGGGCTGTATAGTCCACCTTGGCCAGTACGCTGTCGGTTCCGTCGGTGGCCATCAGATAGATCTCATCGCCAGACTGAGCGCCACCCAAGCCTTCGGCTGCGGTCGTCAAGGTTCCCACATCGAGATCGGCCAGTTGGGTGTTCAGTCCGACAAAGCCGGTGTTCGCGCCAAGAGAACCTCCCAGCCCCAAAATCTCGATATCTGTCCCGCTTCCGCGCAAGGTCGAAGCATCAAGCCCGCTGAAGAGCAATGCATCGGTCACATCCGTCGCCGGACCAATATTGAAGCCGGTGATTGTATCCGTGCCGTTGATCGCGGGGTTCGCTTCAAACACGACCAGATCGCGCCCGGCGCCCGTCAGGTTAATTGCGTCGTCGCCGCCGCCGCCTCGAACGACGTCGTCCACATTCGAGGTCGACAGGATATCGGCGCCATCGGTTCCCATTTGCCATTTGGCTGGTCCGCCATTCGGTGTCGTTATTGCCAGAGCGATGGGCTGAGAAGGATCTTGCACCGTGATCGTGAAGGTGAACAGCGGTTGCGACAGGTCGGTGAAGGTCAGGGCCGTACCGGCAAAGTTGACGGCGCCCGTACCGGGTGAATAAGTGAGCTCCGAAAAGAGTTCGGGGTTTGGAACCGTCGATCCGGCGTTGAAGGTGACGACCGTCGGGTCGAAGGTCGCGTCGACATTGTAATCGATGCCGCTGGAGATATCGCGGTCTGCGTCGGCGTAGACGGCCAGTGTGACTTCGGACCCGGTTCGGCCGAATTCGGCGATCGTGTAAGCCGAGGGCACGTGCGCGAAAACCTGGTCACTGACGGGCACGGGGTCAGGCCCTGTTGCGACGCTTGCCGTAGCCTGAACGTCGATGGCGTCGCCGCCGTCGAGCCCTGCGAAAGTCGCGGCTGGTACTGAGATGCTCCATGACCCGTCTGCTGCGACGGTCGCGGCCCCCACCGCGTTGGAGTTGACGGTCACATCCACCGACTGGCCGGGGGCGAGGCCATACGATGTTCCGCTGATCACAGTGCCGTTCGCTTGCGCGTCGACCAGAGCGATGCTGTTGTTTGTGCCCACCGGGTCCAGCAAAAGGATCGGACGGAAATCGGTCGCGAAATTCGCGGGCGTGGCCGAGGCCGGGTTCCCTGCAGCGTCTGCGACCGTGGCCGTGGTCGTGTAGTTTCCGCCATCCGACAGACCTGAAAGGTCCGACGCAGGAATCGTCGCTGTCCAGCTTCCACCATTGGCGGTGGCCGTGTAGGTCTGACCGTTCAACGATACAGTGACCGTCTGCCCGTCTTCGGCTGTGGTCGAACCCGAAACCGGCAGGTCTGAACCTCTCTCGACGACATCAAGTGTCGCGCCCACAAGTAGCGGGTCCAACGTGATCGTCGGCGCCGAATAGTCGGTTGCGAAGCCGGTGGTCGCGCTTTGGGTGTTTCCGGCTGGATCGGTTACTGTCGCGGTAACGTTGTACGCTTCGGCGTCCTGCAACGAGGAGATGTCCATACTGGTCGCCACGAAGCTCCAGGCGCCGCCGCTGACGGTTGCGGAGCCGGTCGCGTCGACCGTGCCATCGGCCCGGGCGATGCGGATGGATACGATCGATCCGTCCGGCGCATCCGTCGTTCCGTTGACCGAAAGACCGCCAGCCCGTTCGGTTGCATTCATCACCGCTCCGGTCGAAATGCCCGAAATCGCCAGCGTTGGGGCCGTGAAATCCGTGTCGAAACTGGTAGATGCCTGAGTAGCAGGGTTGCCGGCAGCATCCGAGACGTCCGCCGTGACAGAGATCGTGGACCCGTCGGCGAGCGCGGCCAGGTCAGCCATCGGAACGGTCACTGCCCAGCTTCCACCGGTTGCGGACGCGGAATAACTCTGTCCGTTCAGGTTGACGGTCACGGCCTGCCCATCCTCGGCGGTCGTCGAGCCGGAGACGGTGAGGTCCGTGGCCTGCTCGGCCGCATTCATGACGGCACCGTCGGAAAGCGCGTCGATGGTGACCACGGGCGCGGTGGCGTCCTTGGACAACCCGATGCTGGCCTGAGGCGCAGACAGGCCGTCCGCATCAATCACGTCGGCGGTGATGGTGAAACTGCCACCATCCGCCAGCGCCGTCAGATCAGTGCTTGGGACGGTGACGCTCCAACTTCCGGACGCGACCGTACCGACATAGGGTTGTCCGTCCAGGGTCACCGTTACGGTTTGGCCGTCGGTCACGTTGCCCGTGGTTCCCGAGATCACAAGATCCGAGCCGGCTTCCGTGGCATTTATGACTGCTCCGACCGACAGAGGAGCGATGGATATGGACGGGCCGGTCAAATCGACTGGAACCGAGGCCGACACCGGCGGTGCCGGATTGCCGGCGGCGTCGTCGACGGCGACGCTGATGTCTACCGGAACGCCGGTCGACAAGGTCGCCAGATCCGCGACCGGAACGGTAACTGACCACGCGCTGCCAGAGACGGTGCCGGAATACGTGTTTCCGGCGAACGTGACCGTGACGGTCTGTCCGTCTTCGGCCGTGGTCGTTCCTGTCAGTGTCAAATCCGCGCTGACATCGGCAAGATCGATCTGCCCGCCGGCCACGGGGTCGAGGGTCACGGTGGGCTCGGTGAAGTCGGTGTTGAAATTGCCAGTCGCCTCAAGAGCTGGGTTCCCGGCGCGATCTTCGACATCTGCAGTTACGGAAATGATCGCTCCGTCGGGCAAGGACGTGAGATCCGCGGCCGGGATTGTGACGCTCCAGGTGCCGCCTGACGCCGTTCCGGAATAGGTCTGGCCATTGAGGTTCACGGTGACGGTCTGCCCGTTTTCGGCGTTTGTGACTCCGGTGACAGTCAGATCCGTACCGCTTTCGGCGGTGTTCATGACCGAACCGTCTGAAAACCCGGTGATCGAGATCGTCGGTGCAATCGTGTCGACCGAGAAATCCGCCGTGGCGATCGATATTTCGTTTCCGTCACTGTCCAAGCTGCGGACCGTAACGGTCGTCACCCCCTGTGGCAGCCCCGCGGCCTCGGCCTGCGTCAGCGATACGCTCCATGTGCCATCGGGCGCGGGCGCGGCGACTGTGGTGACCGAGCCGATTGTTACCTCCACGGCGGCAGCCCCCGCCGCTGCCTCTGCCCCTGTGCTGACACTGTTGAACGACGTGCCTTGAAGCTCGGCAAGGTTCAGGCTGGGGGGCGCAGGAACAGAAGGTGTGACGGGTGCCGGTTCGGGGGGCGGGATCGGGCTTGGCTCGGGCGATTGATCCCCGCCGCCACCCCCGCCGGCGGCAGCCGCGCCGGCAAGGCCTATGCCGCCTAACACCGCGCCGGCTGCGCCGACTCCGCCTCCGGCTGCGGCCCCAGCGGCTGCGGCTTCGGCTGCGGCGGCGAACTGGGCAATCTCGACGGCGACGCCCTCGGCGATCATGATCGCGCCGCCGTCCAGTACGCGCACGTCTTCGGCCGCCACGACAACAGTTCGGCCGTCAAGCATCTTGAGTTGGACGTCGCCATTCTCAAGCAGTTTTACCGACCGGACGCCGGGCAACACTTCGGCGAACTGAAACGAGTCCAGGTCTTCTCGGCTGGCCTGGGCCAATGCAGGGAGGGCCAGCAAGGTCGAAACGAGACCGCCCGCAAAGCCGCGACCGGCCCATTTGCGCAGCTGTTTTTCAATCAGGTGGCGGGCTGTGATATCGTTGCCCGTTTCCGGTGCCTTGTCAGCCAAAGAGGCCTTTTGCGAACCTTGTTTCATCGTCATGATGCCCTCACGATCGGCGGCCACAAACAGCAGGTCGGCAGGCAGAGACGCAGCGTGTTTCGATCTTCGTTCCTGTCGCCTGTTTTCTCATGCGGTCGAACCCAAAAAGTTGTTTAAAACTGGAACCGAAATCCTCGTTTTCACCACATTTTCGTTCTGATCCCTGCTTCTCTTTCGGATGACCCTTGACGTGTGCCGCAAGTGGCGTGGGGGAAATCGAAAGTGAATCTTCAGTTCGAAAGAGTGGTGGCAACGGGAAGCCCGGCGCTCGATTCCGGTATCGGCGATACGGCTTTAAAAACGTTTAACGGTGTCACGTACCTATACGGCGTGACTGGCGCGACAGGCGGGATTTCGGTTTGGGAACTGACAGCGGGCGGCGCCCCCGTGTTCCATGATGATCAGTATTTCGGCAGTACGATTACCCTTCAGGCCGGGCGGTTCGGACAGCCTGTGACCTTTGGCGCCCAAGACTGGATCGTGCTGGATATCGACACCGCGACGGGGCTTGTCGGCTATCAGCTGAACGGGAACGGCACGATCGGGGCCTTGGGCGAAGTCGCTGTGGTTTCAGGGGGTGGGGACGTGACGAGCTTGGTTCAGTACTCCGCCGGGGCAAGCGAATTCGTAACGGTTTCCCATCAAGATACTGCGCAGGTCACGACATACCGGATCGAAACGAACGGAGCGCTTTTCGAGGTTGGGTCCCTCGCCGGTCAGGCTGATTCGATGCAGGCCGCACAGGTTGGCCCGAGTTCATTCGTGGTTGCGGCCAATGCAGCCGACAGCACGGTTCGGGTCTTCGGAGTCGACCCGATGACGGGCAGTCTGAGCCTGACCGATACGGGCGCATCGCTCGCGACTTTGGGCATCCATACGCCCACGGCGCTCGAGATCGTGCAGGCCCATGGCCAGACCTGGGTTCTGGTTGCGGGGTCGGGCAGCAACTCGATCAGCGTCATGCGGTTGGGCGCGGATGGCAGCCTGGTTCCAACCGACCATGCCCTCGACACGCTTGGCACCCGGTTCGGATCGGTTCAGGACATGAAGGTCGTCGAAGCAGGCGGCCATGTTTTCGTGGTGGCCGGTGGCGGCGACGACGGGGTCACGCTGCTGACGATGACACCGGATGGCAAGCTGGTCTATCTAGACAGCTTTGCCGATACGCTGGCCAGCGGCCTTCAGAATGTCGAGGTGATCGAAGTTGCCCATGTCGGGAACGAGTTGCAGATCTTTGCCGGCTCGCAGCAGGAGCCGGGCTTGACCCAACTGAGCGTGTCTCTGCAGGATTTGGGCGTGGTTGCCGAAGGCTATGGCACCGTGACCGGCTCCGCGCAGGACGACATGCTGAGCGGTGGCGTTCTGGATACTGTCGTGCAGGGCGGGGCCGGAGACGACATCCTGATTGCCGGGCGTGCCGCGACAACCCTGACCGGCGGATCGGGTGCCGACATCTTCGTCATGCGGTCCGGCAGCGGGCCAACCACGATCACCGATTTCCAGGCTGGCACCGACCGCCTGGACCTGTTCGACTATCTGCTGCTGCGCAATCCCGGCCAGTTGACCGTGGCATCGACCGCGCAGGGTGCGCAGATTGACTATCGCAACGAGACGATTCATGTCGTCTCGGCCGACGGGTCGCCGCTGGACGGTGCGGCTATGTTCGGTGCGGGGTTTCAGGGTCCCGATCACATGCCGGTCGACTACGGCGTGTTTGCCAGCCCGCAATCCTCGGGTGGGGTAGTCGGTCTCGTTTCGATCGACTCGCGAACCGCGAATCCGGGCCTCACCGATGCCGAAATCCGGTTCACGCCCTCCGGCAACGCGACGATCACGGCGCAGGCGGACGGGCAGGGGCAGTTCGATCTGGGCCTTCCGGACGGAACCCTGAACGGCCATCTGGACATCATCAAAACCTACTCCAATGCCACGCGCGAAATCACCGCGCTGGATTCCCTGCAGGTTCTGCGAATCTCGGTCGGCATGGATCCGACATGGGGTCCAGCAAGCCCCGAAGATCTGATCGCCGCCGATATCACGGGTGATGGCAAGGTGACGGCTATGGATGCACTGGTGATCCTGCAAGTGGCCGTCGGCATGCCGTCATTGCACGAGCCCGAGTGGGTCTTTCTGGATCAGAACGCCGACCTGTCCGGCATCACGCGGCACAACGTTTCGTATGACACCGGAGTTTCCGTGGCGGCCGTCGATGGCGTGATCGCCACTGACATGACATCCATCTTGCTGGGCAACCTCGAAGGCCCGTGACGCGCTATTCGCGGAAGGCCCGGTTGAAATAGTCGGTCATGGGCTTGACCAGATAGGACAGCGGCGTGCGCTCGTCGGTCTTGATCAGAGTTTCGACCGGCATGCCGGGCAGCAGGGTCTGGCCATTCAGCCGTTCGGTCTGGCCATCGTCCAGGGCCACCTCGGTCCGATAATAGGCCTGCCCGGTCTTTTCATTGGTCAGCGCGTCGGCCGACACGTTGATTACATGGCCGTCGATCTGGGGGGTTTCCCTCTGGTTGAAGGCCGGAAACCGCAGGGTGACGGGTTGTCCCACGTGCAGCTGGTCGACATGGATCGCGTCCACGCGCGCGGCCACCAGCAAGGGCGTATCGTCGGGGACGATGTACATCATGGGTTCGCCGGGCTGAACCACGGATTGCGCTGCAAAGACCTGGCTGCCGAAGACCGTACCAGCGACCGGGGCGCGAATGTCCAGGCGCGACAGGCGCTCGGTCAGCGACAGGCGACGCTGCGACAGCTCCACGATCTGCGCCTGCACTTCCCGCAACTCGGTGATCGCCTGCTCGCGCCGTGCGGACGCCAGCTCGACGATCTGGATTTCGGTCGCGGCGATCTGTCCCTTCAGGCGGGCCACCGTTGCCTCCAGCCGCCCGATTTCACCGGTTAGGCTGGCCTCTTCGCGCTGCAGGGCCAGCACCCGGCTGGCCTGGGTCAGGCCCTTGGCCAGAAGGTCGTTCTGATCCTCCAGCTCTTGCCGGATCAGATCGACCTGTTTGGTCAGCGACACCAATTGGGCGTCGGTTCCTGCGATTTCGCTTTCGATTTGATTCCGTTGCTTGCCCAGCTGGTCGATCTTCTGGGTCAAGGTATCGGACCGCGCCAGGAACAGGTTTCTTTGTCCGGTGATCAAATCCGGGTCGATCGGTTCCATCCGCGCAAGATCGCGCATGCGCGCGTCCAGTTCGTCGACCTTGGCGCCATCGCGTTCCGCTTCCAGCCGCACCTTCCGCGCCAGCAACTCGAACAACTGAGATTCGATGATGGCCTTCTCGGACGTCAGGAAGGTGCCGTCCAACTGCAACAGAAGGTCCCCCTGGGCGACATGGTCGCCATCGCGGGCGTACAATTCGCCCACGACCCCGCCGTCAGGGTGCTCGATCACCTGCCGGTTGCTCTGGACTTCGACGACGCCGGGCGAGACGATCGCCCCGGCCAGTCTGGTCCGCGTGCTCCAAACGCCGACGCCGCCGATCAGGATCGTCAGTGCGGCAAAACCCACTAGGGCCGGAACGGTGATCCGCCAGGCCGGGCGCGAAACTTGGTTGGCCATGTCTATTCACCCACCTTCTTGAGCTGTCGCTTGATGACGCCCGCGTTCTGCACCATTGCGCTCAGAACATCGTCGCGCGGTCCGAATTTAACGATCTGGCCTCGTTCGACCACAGCCAGGTCGTCGCATTCTGAAATGGCCTGGGGCCGGTGCGTCATGATGATGGCCGCCTTGCCTTCGGCTTTGAGATTGCGGATGGCCGCGTTCAGCGCGTCCGTTCCGTCGGCATCCAACGCCGAATTCGGCTCGTCAAGGATCAGCACGACCGGGTCGCCATACAGAGCGCGCGCCAGGGCGATCCGCTGTTTCTGACCGCCCGACAGTTGGCTGTCATTGCCTTCCAAAAACGTGTCATACCCTTTCTCGAGGCTCAGGATCAGTTCATGGGCATTGGCCTTCTTGGCGGCGGCCACGACGGCCTCGGCGTCAGGCGACAGGGACATCCGAGCGATATTCTCGGCCACGGTTCCGTTGAACAGGGTGACCTGCTGCGGCAGATACCCGATGTGACGGCCCAGATCGTCCGGGTCATACTGGCTGAGGGTTGCGCCGCCCAGGCGAACCTCGCCCGCCGCCGGCGCCCACAGTCCTAGCAGCGCCTTGGCCAGAGTGGTCTTGCCCGATCCGCTCTTGCCGATCACGCCAAGCGCCTTGCCGGGCTCCAGCACCAGAGACGCCCCACGCAGGGTCGGTGTCTTGGTGCCCGGAGGGATCACCGTCAGGTTCTTGGCCACCAGCCGCGCGGCGGGAACCGGCAACTTGGTGCGCGACGGCTCCCTGGGTGTTCGGGCCAAAAACTGGTTCAGGCCCTTCCACGCCATGCGCGCCCGTTCGACCATCGCCCATTGGCCCACGATCTGTTCCACAGGTGCCAGCGCCCGTCCCAGCAGAATTGACCCCGCGATCATCGCGCCCGCCGTCATCTCGTTCTGCAGC